>JBAZVD010000004.1 GCA_041661065.1 Candidatus Peribacteraceae bacterium | reverse complement strand
CGGCGCGGCTATACGGCCGATGCTTTCCACAAGCTGGTGGACCAGCTGCGCACGACCCGCCCGGGGATCGCGATCACGACCGACATCATTGTCGGGTTCCCCGGCGAGACCGATGAAGACTATGCCGCCACGCGCGAGCTCTGCGATGAGGTCGGTTTCGACAACGCATTTGTCTTTCGCTACTCCCAGCGGCAAAACACACCGGCATCCACGATGGAGGACCAACTGACGGAGGACGTCAAAGAATCGCGCAACAAGGATCTCCTGGAGGTCATCAACAGGCATTTCCACGCCCGCCTCGATGCCCTCATCGGCACCGAGGTGGAAATCCTCTGCGAAGGCACCAGCCGGAACAACCCGGAACGTCTCTCCGGGCGCACGCGCACGAATAAAATTGTTGTCTTCGAGGGCGCTCCGCGACACGTCGGGCAGATCTTTCCGGTGCGGATCGTGCGGACGAGCACCTCGACCCTCTACGGGGACCCGGCCGTGCTCGGGTAATCCCGGAGAAGATTTTTAAACCGCAGAGGCACAGAGAACACGGAGGAATTCGACCGGGATCCTTGGGAAATCGAAGAAGCCTCGCAGGGCGTTTGGCTGGAGGGATCATAAGACGGGGCGTGCGTGAAGGATTAGGTTGAGGGCTTTGGCTGGGTAGCGGTGGTAAAGCTCGAAGAAGTGGGCGAGGGGCTCGCCCTGCTGGAAGGGAATGATGGCAAGCAGGGCATTGCGCGTGAGCGCCAGGTTGAGAGCGGCCTTGGGTCTTCGGTGACGATGACGGTCTTCCTGCCAAGCGGAGGCGTCGCGTTTGTGGTGGTTGCGGTTCTCGATGCTCCAGTGCTCACGGGCGGCCCGGGTGGATCGGGATTTTTCTTCCGCCCGAAGGCTGGAGAGGAAGACGCGGGTATGGCTCTTGGCCGTTTTGGGTTCTTTCTTTTCGCTCCAGTCGCGCTGCACGATCACCGCGGAGCGGGCACCGGGGAGTCCGGCAGTGACCGGCGAGATGGCTTCCACGGCGGCTTTGCGGGAGTCGATGCGCCCGTGATCCCCTTCGCAGCTCAGGTAAAAAAAGGGGAGCCATCAAGAGCGCGGGTGGCTCCCTCCAGGCGCTTGGAGGTATTTTCTTTGGTGCCGATGAGGTAGTCGCCGCCTTTCTCCAAGATGACCCGCACGGTGGCCTCCTTGTTGTGCAGGGGATCGGCCGTCACGAGCGCGTTGACCAGTTCGACCTGCTGGTCGGCGAGAAGAGAGCGCGCCTCGGAGACTTCACAGTCCTCCTTTTTCCCGCTGGCCGGGATCATGGCCACCGGACGTCCGTCCTCGTGACGGCAAAGGGTGATGATCATGCCGCAGCGTCCGTCTCCCACGCTTTTGCCATCAAGGGCCAGACTGCGGGGCAGCACGCCCGCGTTGGCCTGCAACCAAACCGTGAGTGCGCGGGCATAGGCGCTTGGCTCCACGGCAGCCAGAAGATCGTTGAGCGCATCGTAGCCTGGCATCTTCAGTCGCCTGCTCTGCTTGTCACGCACCCGCAGTCCGATGGCCTCCCTCTGGCTCTGGGAAAGGCAGGCCACTTTCCTCCAGATATCAAGCACGTCGCGGGCTCCCATCAGCAACCCGAGGGAGATCAGGGCCAACATCGCGGGCAGGGGGTGGCGGCGGCTCTTGGGATGGCGCGGATCGGGCACTTCCAGCAACGCGTCGCGCAGGCTTTTGAGCCCCGCGTTCTTGAGCGCACTGCGGGCTCCCCCGCGCCCGACCAGCGCCCCTTTGCAGGCCTCGGGCAACTCGCGCGCACTCATCAACTCATAGGCTTTGGGAACCAGCGCTTTGAGCCACAACTTCTTGGGCCTCCCGTTTGGGATGTAATAATCGCTGTGGTCTTGCGAAAATCCCTTCGTTGTCCCGGCCTGCGTCCAGTTCGTCGCTTTGTAAACGGTGCCCGCATGGCTTTCCGGATCGCTGAAGCTCTCCGCCAAAAGCGGACGGTAGCCGTGCTCGCTCTCCCATTGAGCGCCCAGTTCGCGCATCCCTGCCCCAAGACATTGCGAGGCCAGATTGGGCCGCCGCGACTCTTCCAAAACCAGGAAGCGTCGCAGTTGCACCACCAACTTCAATCGCTCCGAACGGGTCACCGCATCCCACCCGACCGCTTCGTCCCTATCCTTCAAATGCCACGCCGCCGCGCACCACACCAACACCCCGGCAAGCTTTCCTTCCTCCATCACCAACTGGCAAAGCCGGTCCCCAGCCTCGCTACCAGCCCCCAAGCCATGCTCTCGCCCGAGGGCTTCCTTCGCGCGGCGCCAGTCCTGCGCCGAATGCGCCACCTTGATTTCTAACGCTCCAGATTTTTGCTCAAAGGGCTCGCTCTGCTTTGGTGATCTCTTTTTCACCACCGTAGTTCAGCTTTTCAGGGAGCTTTTGTCTAGCCTTTTCTTTTGCCCTCTCTTTATCGGCATCCTTGGACTTCAAGCCAAACGCCCTGGGCCCCGCGTGAGCCCTCCGCTTTCTGTATTGTCC
>JBAZVD010000003.1 GCA_041661065.1 Candidatus Peribacteraceae bacterium | reverse complement strand
AAAACAGATCCAGCAGAATTACCGTAAGCGGCACGTATGGCACATGCCGGTAGATCGCGTCATTTTTGCGTAACCGTCAGAACGCTGTGTTCTGACACTTCCAACCCTTACGCCGCTGCGGCGTATTGGCGTTGGGAAGCGGAGCGAGCCTTGGCCCAGTTTTCCGGGGTGAGCTCGGAGATGTTCTGGTTGGTGTAGCGGGGCAAGCGGGTCAGCACGTCATGGAGGTAGGCATGGGGGTCGATACCCTGGCGGCGGCAGGATTCCACGATGGTGTAGAGGATGGCGCTTTTCTTTCCCGCCCCGGCTGCCCCGATGAAGAGCCAATTCTTTTTTCCCACTGCCGTTGGACGAATGGCATTTTCAATCAGGTTGTTGTCGATTTCCACGCGTCCGGCTTCGAGGTACACTCCCAGCGAGGACCAAATGGTCAGCGCGTAGCTGATGGCCTTGCCCAGATTGCTCTGGGGAAAGAACTTGGGCTGCAAGATTTTGAGAGCTCGCTCCAGGCGCGCGAGGATCGGGCGGGACACCGAGGCGCGATCGGCCTCCCGCAGGGCGGGTCCGGCTTTTCGCTTTCGAAGAGAGGATTCCACACGATAGAGCGAGGCGAACTGATTGAGAAGGAAGGTCACCACTCCGGGCTTCTGCTCGAAGGACTGGTAAAACCTGCGCCGCACATGGGTCATACATCCAGCCATGACCACATCCGGACGTTCCTTGGCAAAGCTTCCGTAAGCCGCATAGGCGTCAGTTTGTAAGATGCCCTTGAAGTCCTTCGGCAGGATATCCTTCACGCACTGGGCCGCGCGACTGGGCTTCCACTGGAAGATGGCGTCCCCGCCGGGCCGCAAGGTCACCCACATATAGCCGATCTGGGTTTTCCCGGAACCGGGATCCAGATAACGAATGGGAGTTTCGTCCATCTGGATGTAATCGCCCGAGAGCACGCGATCTTTCAAAATATTGTAAATCGGCTCCAGGCGGTCGGAGACCATATCGCTCCAACGCACCATATTCTGGCGCGGGATCATCACCTCATGGCGGGTTTTGAAGATCTGCTCCTGCCGGTAAAAGGGCAGATGATCCACATAGCGGCCCACAATGATGCTGGCCAGCAGTCCGGGAGCGGCGATGCAGCCGTCCTGAAGCTTGGGTGGCAGCGGGGCGATCACCGGCTTGGGGTCCACGACGGCCTTGCGCACATACTTCCGACGCACCGTGCGCACCCGGCGGAACGCCCCGGGCGAGTAGTCGAGTTGCTCGCTGACCTCCTCCCCGATGCACTTGTATGCCTCCGGTTCGGCCTGCACCTCCAATGGCTCGATGACAATTTCCTCAACCGGGAGGTTGTCCGGGACGCGGGGGGCGCGTTCCTTGCGCTCCTTCTTTTCGTGGGAAGTCTCCTCCTTGAAGGAGGCGCAGCCTTTTCCCAGATCTTCGCCCGAACCGGGCACCACCCCGAAGAGATCGGGTTGGTTCGGATTGAAGGCTTCACTGCTCGTCCCGTAAATCATCCGGGAGAGCATGTCCACCTTCTGCCGCAGCAACGCATTCTCTTTGCGCAGAGCCGCGTTCTCTTCGACGCTCTCGGCAAGCTTCGCAAGAAGCTCTTTCATGGTGGTCTCGGCCATCGAAAGGCTAACATAGCAGGAACCTCGCCTAAGTATTAGCTTTTTTTTGCGGTTCCACGAAAAAAATCACGCCCGCTCATACCACGGCCGCATTTTCACCCCGCGAAGATCCAGCCCGTCCGTGAGCATCGCGAGGGCTTCCGCTCGGAGTTGCACTTTGGTGGATCCCGTCTCCGACACTTTCGGCCAGGAGAACGTCCCCGCTTCCAGCCGCTTCCCCATCACCCACATCCCGCTGCCGTCAAAATACAGGATCTTCAAGCGCGTCCGCCGCCGGTTGCCGAACACGAAGAGCGCCCCGCTGCGCACGTCCTCGCGCAAAACCTCTCCGGCCAATGCCGACAACCCCTCATACCCCTTGCGCATGTCGCAGGGCTCCACCGCCACGAATACCCGCAAACTCCCGGAAAAACTCAGCATGGCCGAACCACTCCCAGCCCCCGAATGATCTCCCCGGCCAACGCGGCTTGTCTCGAACTGACTATTCGCATCCGCACGGTGCCACCGATTTCAACGCTCAGCGCCTCTCCCTGGCCGGAACATCCGTCCTCCACCATCGCTTCCACCCAGTTCAGCTCGGAGGTTTTGCAAACTTCCTGAACGGGCATTTGTGCCCGTCGCGCTTTTCCCACCCAGTTCATCAGCGTCGAGTACTTCACCCCGGAGTAGGCCGCGAACTGCTGCCCCGTCATCCCGCTCCCTCGGTAAGCCGCAACGGTTTCCTCCCGCTTCTCTTTCGGCGTCCGGACCCGCCCCACCGTGTCAATTTTCAAAACTTCACTGGAACTTTGCGTATTCGTCATTGCGGGAAGTTACGACACTTCCGCTATTTCCCGCCAGATGTGCCAGAAGTGTCGCTTACGGAGGACCAGAGGCTTGACCAAATGGAAATGCCATGGATCGAAGATAAAGAGAACATCAACAAAGAAAAACTAACGAACTAAAACAAGCCGCTTTGAGCGGCTCCAATCTT
>JBAZVD010000002.1 GCA_041661065.1 Candidatus Peribacteraceae bacterium | reverse complement strand
GATGGGATGCGTCTTCTTCCACGGAGACACTGGATGTGCGCAACGCCAACTGGACGCTGAAGATGGCGCCCGCCAGCCAGCGGCTGCACCTCGCTGCGACGGTGCATGCAGACGTGTTGCTCAATCTGGATTTGGAGTCGATGAAACCACTGGCAATTTTCGGAGAGAATGGCGTCTCCCGCAAAGGCTCGTCACCCAGCGCCGCGAGTCACTACCTCACCTTCCCTCGGCTCAAGGTGTCTGGGGCCTTGAAGTCGGGCGTTGAGTCTCTCGACGTCACCGGCGAGGCCTGGATGGATCACGAGTTCAGCAGCAGCCAGCTCGATGAAGGACAGGTGGGCTGGGACTGGGCGGCACTGCAACTCCATGATGGCACTGAACTCATGGTCTATCGCATGCGCCGTGAAGACGGCAGCACCGATGCGGCATCGAAGTTGGTGACCATTGCGCATGATGGCGCCCAGCAGGCGCTCGGTCCTGATGCTTTCTCATGGAAGGAAATCACGCGATGGAAGAGCCCTCGCTCGGGCGCAGAGTATCCCATTGAGGTGCAGGTCACCTTCGGGCAAGTCACGTATCAGCTTCGACCACTCGTGCAGGATCAAGAACAAGGCGGCGATATCACCGGACTGCCCTACTGGGAGGGCGCGTGTGATGTGCTGGATGCGAGCGGCAAGGTCGTGGGCCGTGCGTTTTTGGAGCTGGCAGGTTATGCGGGGGATTTGCGGAAGCATCTTGGCGGCAAACAGTGAAGCGACGTACCTCGCGCACCGAAGCGCACCGAAACGGTAATCACCGTAGGCAATGCCACCGAGAGATGTGATCAGTTCGCTCATCCAACCACAAGCGGTTCAGTCAACTCATGGATCGTATCACCGTGAAGGGAACGAGGCGTTCCCTCTCCTTGTGCCTGTGCTCACATTCGGCGGCGAAGCGTCCAGCTCAAAGAGCGGTGGCTGAAGTCACTACTCCTTGGGCCTGCGTTCATCTGCCAAGGTGGACACCATGCCCAAGATAGAGGTAGGAACGGCGCATTGGGTTGCGCCGCTCCCCCCTCCGAACCGGACTGGCGGATTTCCCGCATCCGGCTCTCCAGTCAGCAGGTGACTCCATGACGGAGACTGGCGAGTTCTTCACCTCGGGCCTGTTCCAGGCTGAACATCCCGAGGCTGGCAAAGTAGTGGTTGGGCCAGCGCTGTTGGTCGCGGCCTCGTGCGACTCCTTTGAGTCGCTGTCGTTTGCGCAGGATGGCCCTCAAACGCCCCCGCACCCAGCCGTCCGTCTCGCGCAATGCCGCCATGCAAGCATGCTTGAAGTAGCCATGGAACCCACGCAGAAGCGGTTCGAGCCGCATGATGATGGCTTCCAGACTCTCCCCATTGGCTCGCCGCGTCAACGGCTTGAGCCGCTCCTTGAAGCTTTTGAGACTCTTATGCCGGATGAAGCGCCGGATGCGCCCGCTGGTCTTGCCTCGCCAGAACCGGTACCCCAAAAACTCAAAGTGGGCTCCGGGTTGCCCCATGTCCACCACCTTGGTCTTCTCGGGGTGCAGTTGCAGCCCAGCTTCTCTCATCCACTCACCCAGGGTCTCAAGAGCCCGTTGGGCTGAGCCGGCATCGCCACACAGGATGACCATGTCATCGGCATATCGCACCATCTCATACCCTCCTTCACCCATGAGCCGGTCCAGTGGGTCCAGATACACATTGGCCAGCAAGGGACTGATGACTCCACCTTGCGGTGTGCCCTCCTCCATGGACTCTGTGTACCCTTCTCCCTGTTCCAGCACTCCCTGTTTGAGCAATGACTCCAGCAGTCCCAGCACCCGTCCATCAGCGATGCGCTCGCGCACCAGACTCATGAGACGTTCATGGGGAATGCTGTCGAAGTATCCTTTGATGTCCACGTCCACCACGTGCACCAGCCCGCTTTGCAGCAGCTCGTCCACGCGGCGCAGCACGTCCTTGCAACCACGTCCGGGCCGGAACCCATAGCTGTGTGGCGCAAACTCACGCTCAAAGATGGGCTCAATGACCATCCTCAAGGCGCTCTGCACCACACGGTCGCGCACCGTGGGAATGCCCAACGGGCGTCCCTGCGCGCTTCCTGCTTTGGGTATCCACACCCGTTTGACTGGCTGGGGCTGGTAGGTGCCTCCCTTGAGGTGCTCTCTAACGGCGAGCAGCCGCTTCTGGCTGTCTTTGGCGAAGTGCCCTACACTCACACCATCCACGCCGCAGGCCCCTGCGTTGGATGATACCTTGTCCCAGGCCAGTCGAAGGGTCCCTTCCGCATAGACCTTGTCTATAAGGCTGAACCACTTCTTTCCTTTGGCCCCGCTGTCACGCAGGGCCACCAGCATCTTCTCACTCCAGACTCCACGTTCGGCTCCGTAGCGCTGCCACAGATCCTCTTCCCCTTGTTTATCCGTTTCCGGAACTGACGGGGAGGTGTCTTCGCCTCGTCCTTCATGTGAAGCTTCTGCTTCCCTGCCGCCCTTGGCTCCACCGGCGTTACCCGGCTTCAATGCTACTATGGCGGCTCTGACTCCTGTCAGGGGGCTTGCGCCCTCCTGTCCTGACAGGTCTCCTGTGTTCACGGCACCACCCTTCCCAGACATACCACCACCAACCACCCCAACATCCCCTGCTGCCGCCTCCATGGCTCGCGGCAACGGGCTCGGGCTTCTCTTAACCTCGGGGCTTCGCCTTTCGATCGCAGGCTCGCCGGTCTGTTGTGGCCGAATCGTGTTCACTCTCGTTGCGGTCTGTCTGGTTCTCTTCGGTTGCTCTCCACCCCGCCTCACGGCGACGCAGTTACTCTGAGTTCTCAACCGGCCATTGGCTCCGGTTGGCTGGAGTCTTCCACTCCAGAGGGTTGTGCAGCTTCACAGCGCACGATCGGGGGCACTCCTGCCCCCATGGATCGGGTGGCCCTGACGG
>JBAZVD010000001.1:1154119-1377411 GCA_041661065.1 Candidatus Peribacteraceae bacterium | reverse complement strand
CCGGAGGGGGGGGGGGGGGGGGGGGGGGGGGGGGGGGTAGTAAGAATGAACAATTACTGATGGTACCCGCTCCCCCATTGCATGCCAACGTCATGACAGCAGATGCAAATCCCGGAGCGTATAGCCCCGCTTCGTCCATTCCCCAAACACCTGTAGCAGGAATGGATGCGCGCGATCAATGGCAGGGCCCGCCCCTTTCAAAGACAGTATGGCCTCCCACATGGCATCGTGCGCGCGTCCCGCCTCCCCGTCGGTCGCCTCATTCACCGCGGCACAACATTCGGCAAGCGCTTGCTTCAACACTTGCGTCGTCCCGTCCAGAGCCGTATCGCTATACCCCTGCTTCTTCAGTTCCTCATCCCACCGCGCATTGAATCGATCGTTGTGGACCAAATCGCGATACACCGTCCCCACTTCCCTGCATTCTTCGCCCGTGCTCGGTTCATACTCGCTGTGCAGATATTCACCCAACCACATCCGTCGTAACTGAGTCCTGATATTCTCCATCTCCTGGGAAATCTTCGGCTTTTCCTCCGGCGGATGGAACGTCGCAAGGCGCCCCAGCGTTTTGCACGCTTCGAAGGTTTTGTCGTCATCCAATGGGACTGTTTCCATAGGGTCAGTGATGGTACCCGCTCCCTTTGATGATCTCAATGGCGCGGTAGAGCTGCTCCAGGAACACCGCGCGGCAGAGCTCGTGGGGAAGCGTCATGTCCGAGAGGCGGATGACCTTCCTGGCCGCCTTGCGGACGTCGTCGGAGAGGCCGTACGCCCCGCCGATGACGAATTCCGCGGGGGTGCCCGCGTCGAAGATCTTGCGGAGGAAGGCGGCGAACTCCTGCGAGGTCATGCGCTCCCCCTTCTCGTCCAACACGATGGAATCCCCCTCGTGCTTGGCCATGGCGGAGAGCAGCCGCAGCGTCTCGTCCTTCCGCTGCCGTTCGGGGTCCCGCTCCTTGCCGGCCGCAACCTCATGCACGTCCACGAGGGCGAAGCGCTTGAGCCGTTTGATGTAGTCGCGGCAGCCTTCGGCGATCCAATCGGCGTTGATCCTGCCGACGCAAAGGAGGGTGATGCGATGCACGGAGGGAGCGTAGCGAAGGGGGGTGGGCATCAACAACTCTTCTTGAATACCCCCATCACCGTACACCACGCGTCGTACACGAACTTCCGCACGACCTCGTCGAGCATGGTGAAGAACGCGTCCCACTGCGATGCGGCCTCCTCCGGCAACTTCTGCATGGTGCGCATGAGCCCTATGTCGATGCGCATGACGCACTGTTTCTCCTCTTCCCCCGTACAGGTGACGGCAACGGGATACGCGCCGGCCGTGTACCGGTCTTCCCCCACCGTGGCATCCACGTTGCAGAAGCGCATATTCACGGGATCGCCGGGCAGCGTATCCAGCGGGCCGATGGAGCAGGATCCCGTGCACCGTCCCGTCCAAACGAAGAACTCCGCCAGGGCGTCCCGCCCCGTGCCGTAGCACCGCAAAATCATGCCCACGGGTTCGCTGTAGACCGTGGAATCCTTATCCACGTGCACCGTGAAGCGTGCGGATTGCGCGGCGTGGACATTGCCCGCAAGGAGATGGAAAACGATGAGGAGGAAAAGCACGGTCGTGATCATACTCCTCTATTTCCTCTGCAACAGCGCCACGGTCTCAATATGCGCCGTATGCGGGAACAGGTCCACCGGCTGCACCGTGCGCAACTCGTACCCCGCCTTGAGGAATTCCGCCAAATCGCGGGCGAAGGTGGCCGTGTTGCAGGAGACGTACACCACCTTGTCCGCCTTGTGCGCAATGAGCGCGTCCCTTGCCGCGGGGTGCAGGCCGGGACGGGGAGGATCCACCACGATGGTGGAGAAGGAGTACTTGCCTCCGGCTTTAAGCTGCTGCTGCATCACCTGTTCCACCTTCCCCTTGTAGAAGCTGATGTTCCCGATGCGGTTCTTCCCCGCGCTCTTGAGGGCGTCCTCGATGGCGGAGGGATGGCTCTCCACGCCCACCACCTTCTGGCAGAAGCGCGCCAGGTACTGCCCGATGGTGCCCATGCCGCAGTAGGCGTCCAGCACAGTGTCGTGCATGGTGAGTTCCGCCGCTTCGGCGATGGAGCGGTACAGCTTCTCCGCGCCCAGCGTATTCGTCTGGAAGAAGGAGAAGGGGGAGATTTCGAAGGTGAGGTCGAAGAGGCGCTCGGTGATGGTGTTCTTGCCGTACAGGGTATGGACCTTGGGAAAATCGGGGCGGTCGTGGAGGCCCATGTTCTCCACCACGAGGAGCGAGGCCAGGTTCGCGCGCCCGGCGAAGTACCGGATGAAGGTTTGGAAGAGCGGCTCCAGCTCCTTCTTCCGCGCCTGCAGCAGGAAGCACACCATCTGCTCTTCCGTGTGCACGCCGCGGCGCAGGAGCAGCGTGCGAAGCATGCCCTTCTGCGTCTTGGGGTTGTACACGGGGATCTTGGTCTCCTCCATAAAACGGCGGACCGTACTGAGGAGCATGGGAAGCTGCTCGTCGTAGAGGTGACACTCGGAGACGGGGAGCACCGTGGACCACTGCCCCGGCCGGTGGAACCCGATGCTGGGGTTCTCGTCAAAGTGGATGCGGCGCCCGTTGTTCTCCTCCGTCCGCATGTTCTCGTATCCGAAGCTCAGTTCCATCTTGTTGCGGTAGTGGAACACCTGCGGGCTGGGGACGATGTTCAGTACGCGTCCCGGCAGGTTCTTGCGCTCCGCCTCCCCGATGGGGGTGAGGTGGAGGAGGGTTTCACGGACAATGTCCTCCTTATAACTGATCTGCTTGTCGTAGGGGAGGTTCTGCCAGGCGCATCCCCCGCAATCGTGAAAATGGGGGCAGCGGGGGGGTATCTCCTCCTTCGCCTTCCGCACCACTTTGCGCACTTTGGCTTCCGCATACGAATCCTTGAGCTTCGTGATGACAATTTCCAACATCTGCCCCGGTATGGAATCGGGGATAAAGACGGGCAACGTGCCAATGTGGGTCAGGCCGGAACCGCCAAAGGTGAGCTTTTCCACGGTCACCTGGTGCGCCTGTCCCGGAGCGATGGTCTGGGGGAGTATTGACATCTACCTAAGATTGTAGTATAAATATCACCTTTTGCCCCGTCATGAAAACCTCGTACCTCTTCCGTTTCTGGCTTATAACGATGCTTACAGCGGGAGCATTCCTGCCCCAAAGTGTAGCACACACTACAATCCCTGCAAGGGAAACCCTGCAGAGAACGCAGAAACAGGCCTCCGGGGAAGCGACACAGGGCCAAGCCCATACCGTACGGAACGCCGTCATCACACTGGAAGCCCCTGCGGCGGCACCGGCCACCACGGTGACCACCAAGGACAGCGCCATCAATCCTCTCCAAGCTCAAATTCTGGCGGAACTGGAGGGTTTCCTACCCGCTTCGTGCGCGCAGAAGACGCGCAACATCTTCGTCCGCTACGACCGGCCCGAGAGGAGGGGGCTGGCGGGCAAGACGACGGTGATCGTGAGCGGCAGCCTGCCCCTGCAGGAATTCCGCGCGGTGCTGGTGCATGAGCTCCTGGGGCACGTGAATGACCTCGGTTGTCTGGAAGGCACGCCCAAGAGCGGCGCCAGCGCTTTCCGCGACGGCAACGAAGTGATCTTCAATGACGACCCGAGCACGGCCTTCTACGCCATCTCCTGGACCGCGGCTAAGCAGAAGAGGGAGGACTCCCTCGACCGGGACTTCGTTTCGGGCTACGCCAAGGCCGACGCGTTTGAGGACGTCGCCGAAAGTGTCGCGTTCTACGTGCTTCACCGCGAGGAGTTCAGGCGGAGGGCGGAGGAGAACCCCGTGCTGGCGCGGAAGCTCGCATGGGTGGAGACGTACGCCCTCCCCTCCGCGCAGAGCTACGCCCTGAGCACCTACGTGTGGGATGCGCGGAACATCCCGTGGGATATCACCTTGTTGCCCTACGTGTGGATGGGACCGTCGAAGACATGAGGGGGTAGGGAGTAGGCGGTAGGGAGTAGTACATCAATACGGGATAAACGGAGTCATTGCCCAGATTTTGGTACCCCCAACAACCTACCACCTACTCCCTTGCTCCAATCTTCCCTATACTGCATCCGATGCATTCACGATCAGTGCTGCTTCTCTGGTTCGCCTCGGACATCGCCCTCTTCATCCTCAGCTACGCGCTGGCGTACTTCTGGCGCGTGGGATGGATCCTCTCCACCGATTTCCCCTTCACCCAGTACATCGCCGTCGCCACGCTGGTGGCGCCGGTGTGGCTCGTGGTGCTCATTTCCACGCGCATCTTCCACCTCACCCGCAGCCAGTGGACGCGCAGCAGCTTCCTCTCCATGCTCTACGCCAACATCGTGGGGAGCGCGCTCTTCGCCCTCACGTACTACTTCCTCTACGGCCTCTTCTTCAGCCGCCTCCTCCTCATCGAGGCGCTCTTCCTCTCCACCGTCATCCTGCGGCTCTGGCATTTGGCGTTCCAGCAGATCAGCCGCTCCATGCTGTGGCGCGCCCCCGCCTTCCCCACCCTCATCGTGGGAGTGACAAGGGAATCGCGCCAGCTCATTACGCTCCTCTCCCGCAGGAAGAACCCGCTGCGTCCCGTGGCCGTGCTCGACGGCAGGGGAGCGAAGGAGAAGGACATCGCCGGCGTCCCCGTGCTCGGCAAGCTGGACAAACTGGAGGAGACCCTCCGCGAGAAGAGGATCACGCACCTCATCCAGTGCAGCGACTTGGAACAGTCGTTGAACCTGCTGAGCGCATGCCGCCAGCACGGCATCACGTATCTCCTCCTCCCCTCCGTGTTGGGGGTGATAGAGAAGGACGAGCGCGTGACGTCTCTGGAAGGCTGGGCAGCCACGATGGTGCGTCCCGATATCCCTTGGTGGAAAGGGTTGTTCCTCCCATAAATACAAATAATCGATGAGGGTGGTTGGCGCGCCGCGGGGGGTGAAGGGGAAGGCCCTGCTTCGACATGGCCTGCCGACGAGTCAGCCCCGAAACCTTGCAGGGGCTGACGAGGAGGCACAGGGCCGGGTGGAGGGGAGTTCGGCGCGCCGGCGTTTTGGCTCCACCTTTTCCGCCGGGAAAAGGTGGAAGAGAAAACAGCAATCAGATCGCTATGAGAGAGAATGTGGCAGTGATGATGGTTACGGATATACTGCTCCAAGATGCAAGCTTTCATTTTAGCCGGCGGCTTCGCGACAAGATTGTGGCCGTTGACGGAACAGCGCGCCAAGCCGCTGCTCCCCCTCGCCGGCAAACCCATCATCACGCACCTCCTGGAGAGCATCCCCGAGGAGATCCCCGTGACGGTGAGCACCAATGCCGCGTTCGCGGAGAAGTTCGGCAAGTGGCGGGAGGAGTTCTCGCGCCCCGGCCTGGAACTGGTGATCGAGGGGAGCAAGCGCGACGACCAGAAGAAAGGCGCGTTGGGGGCGCTGGCGGAGTGGGTGGAACGGGAGAACGTGCGGGACGACCTGCTGCTCCTCACGGGGGACAATTACCTGGGATTCCCGCTCTCCCGCTTCCTCGCCGCGTACGGTACGGGCACCCCCCTCCTCGCCGCCTTCGACATCCGGGATCCGGAGAGAGCGAAAGCGTTCGGGACGGTGATTGTCGAATCAACCTCCTCCCTACTTCCTCCTTCTGTGCACTCCTCCATCCCCCGGCCCCTTCCTCCGGAGGAGGAAGGGGAGAACACAAACAACAAACATACCCCTCCTCCGAAGGAGGAGGGGCGAGGGGTGGAGGAAAACAACAAACAAGGAGGAAGACCGTGGGAAGAGCGAGGAATGAAACGGGTTATCGGTTTCGAGGAAAAACCTCCTTCTCCCAAGACCACTCTCGTGAGCACCGGTTGCTCGGTGCTTCCCAAGGAAATCCTCCCTGTTGTGCTGGAGTTCGCCCGGGCGCACCCGGACAATGTGGGGGGCTTGTTCGAAGAACTGGTACGCCGCAACATCCGCGTGGATTGCTTCACGTTCACGGAACCCTGGCTGGATATCGGCTCGTTCCACTCCTATCTGGACGCACACCGGTTGCTCGTGGGGGAGCGCCTCCTGGCGGATCCCTCCTCTTCGGTGGACGGGACTTTGTGCACGGGGAGCGTGGCCGTGGGCAAGCGGAGCGCCATCCGCCGGAGCGAACTGCACGACTGCATCGTGTTTGAGGAATGCACCATTGAGGACAGCACCCTCAAGAACTGCATCATTGATGACCGCTGCACGTTGCGGGGTGTTGACCTTTCCAATAAAATGCTGCGTACTGGAACAGCGTTGGAGCTGCCGGCTTTCGGCGGTTAGTCGTCTATACGTTCAAGAAAGCCTGGATAATGAGGTCTGTCCGCTGGAAGCTGAAAGCTGAAAACTGGAAGCTGACCGTTCCAACCTACTTGAACGACCGGTCGCTCCGTTGCACGGTGTACGGAAGTTCCCTAGACTCCACTCGCTATGAAACGCCTCTTTTCCGTCGGCGTGCTCCTGCTCCTCGCCGGATGCACGCAACCCAACACCGGCTATACCATCACCATCCAAGAGACCGGGACGGCGCATGCGCAGGAATTACGGGACGCCGCCGTGCGCGTGGTGGAACGCCGGGCGGAACGGCTGGGCCAGAAGCTGCAGGCGACGCATGTGACCACGGCGGGGGACGACGCCGTCTTGCGCTTCGCCCTGCAGAACACAGCCGTCGGTGAGGTGCTCACGCAGGAACTCACGGCGCCCTTCTCCTTCCGCGTGATGGTGGAGGCATCGAAGGAAGAGGCCGACATCTGGCACGAGAAGAGCGAGAGCGGCTACAAGGAAACCGGCGTCACCGAACAGCACATCAGCTGGATCACCGCCACCGCCACGCAGGACCGCACCCGCGGGATGGCGCTCATCCTCCTCACTCCGGAGGGACAGACCCTGCTCGCGCAGGCGTTCGAGCGGAACCAGGGGAAGCAAATGGCCATCTTCGTGCGCGACGTCCTCATGTCCCGCAAGCGTATCGGCTTGGAGGATAAGAAGGGATCGATCCAGATCGACAACATCCCCAGTCCCCAGGTGGCGTCCATCTTCGCCGATGACGTGAACGTCGGCCTCCACGTGGCCTTCCGCCCCCTCGCTTCTGCAACGAACAACCCTTCGTCTTCCGTTCAATCTTCCCTACCTCCTTCCCCGTAACAATCTCTCGCCTTCTTCGGACTCTTCGGAATCCTCGGAATCCTCCGTCCCCCCTTCGTCCCCTTTCCTATGTCACGCTCCCGCGCTTCCTTCTGGCCTATCGTCACCGTCATTGTCGGTGTCCTCATCGTCCTCATCGCCCTCCCGCAGGAATGGAAGACGTGGGCACCGGGCATCATCCGCACCCCCACCCTGCACTTGGGACTGGACCTGGTGGGAGGAACACAGCTGGATTTCCGCATTTCCGAGGAGGAGATCAACCGGCAGATGGCGCAGCTGGAAAAGGATATCGCCACGCTGGAGGAGAAGAACGCCCCCGCCGCCGACATCAACAAGCTGCAGGCGCAACAGTACAGCATCCAGGAGCAGAAACGCAGCCTGGTGGAGGCCATCCGCACGGTCATCGAGAGGCGCATCAACGCCTTGGGCGTGAGTGAAGCGGTGATCACCCCCTCCTACATCGGAGATGAGAAGCACCTGCTCGTGGAATGCCCCGGCGTGGTGGACACACAGGAGTGCATCAAAATCGTGGGCAAGACCATCCAACTGGAATTCAAGGAGGAATTCACGGAACCCACGGAGGAATTCAAGGAGGAAGTGGTGGCGAAAGCCGACCTGGTGGAGCGCCGCATCACCGAGAGCGGCTCCACGCTGCAAAAGGAAGGGGAGAATGTGGGTACCGCGCTGGGCCTGGTGTACCAGGACAGCCACGCCTTCTACAAAGACACGCTCCCGCAGGGCCTGGAGGACTTGTGGAATAGGAAACCGGGCCAAATGTACCGCCGGGAAGGCAGCATCCGCGTCGCGTCGCAGACGCAGGACGGCGGCGTGGAGGAGGAGGATGTACCGGGCATTTTCCTTGGCGAGGTGGTGCAGCCCCTCACGGAAACGGGACGGACGGTCATGGAAGCGCCGCGCGCGTTCTCCATCCTGGCCGAAACGGAGACCGGCGCCACGTACGCTGTGAAGGAGGATATCCTGTTGGATAACACGCTGGACGCGCGCCTCTTGGGCGCCCTGCGCGGGATGCGTGGAGGGGACCTGAAGGCGGTGGACACGGGTTCCGGGACCGCCCACATTCTCTTCCTTCGCGGTGTCACGCAGGGGAAGGAGGAGGTGGACGTGAGCCATATCCTCGTCGCCTACAAGGGCGCGCAGGAAGCCGCGGGGACCGTGACGCGGACCAAGGAGGAGGCGTTGGCGCGCGCGCAGGAACTCAAGGCGAAGATCGCGACGGGCACGGCGTTTGAGGACGTGGCCAAGGCGGATTCCGACGGGGCTTCCACCAGGACAGAGGGCGGCAAGCTGGGGAAGATCGCGCGGGGAAGCTGGCCGGCTGCGTTTGAGGACGTGGCCTTCGGCATCACGGCGGGCGAGGTGAGCGAGCCGGTGGAGACCGTCTACGGGTACCACCTCATCAGGACGAATGGCCCCGCGCAGAGCACGCCGGATGCGGCCACCTACGATGATTTGTCCATCACGGGCGCCGGTTCCCTCACGCGGGCGGAACTGATCATCGGCAAGTTGAAGCGGGGGGAGGTGCATTCGCGCGAAGAAGCCCTCACACTGCGCTTACTGTTCTTCTCCCTCATCCCTTCGGGCTGGAAGGACACCACCCTGGACGGCAAGCACTTCCGCTCCGCCAATGTCTCCGTGGACCCCGTAACCAACATCCCCGTGGTGCAGATCCTCTTCGATGATGAAGGGGGAAAGCTCTTCCAGGAACTTACGAAGAGGAACGTGAACAAGCGCATCGCCATCTTCGTGGGAGGGGAGCTCGTCTCCGCCCCCACCGTGCAGCAGGAAATCGCGGGGGGGAGCGCCGTGATCACCGGCAGCAAGAACTTCGATGAAGCCCGCACGCTGGCACAGGACCTCAATACGGGCGCCATCCCCGCCCCCATCCACCTCGTGGGGCAGTACACCGTGGAAGCCACGCTGGGCGCCGCCGCCCTGCGCACGTCCCTGCAGGCGGCCTTCATCGGCATCATCATCCTCATGGTCTACATGATCATCATGTACCGCTTCCTCGGCCTCATGGCCGACGTCGCCCTGGCCATGTACGCCACCATGCTCTTCGCCATCCTCAAGCTCCCGCTCCTGCTGTTCTCCTCCAGCTACATCGTGCTCACGCTCGCCGGCATGGCGGGCATCATCCTCTCCATCGGCATGGCGGTGGACGCCAACGTGCTCGTGTTCGAGCGCGTCAAGGAAGAGCTGCGCAAGGGGAAGCTCGTGCGGACAGCCGTGGAAGCCAGCTTCCGGCACGCCTGGCCCGCCATCCGCGACAGCAACGTCTCCACGCTCATCACCTGCGGCATCCTCTTCATCATCGGCACCTCCATCGTCCGCGGGTTCGCCGTCACCCTCGCCATGGGTGTGATGCTCTCCATGCTCACAGCCGTCGTGGTCACCCGCTGGCTCCTGCGCCACCTTGCGCGGACGCCGCTCGGGGAGCGTCCGGAGCTGTTCTGCGGACCCAAGCTGAAGAGGGAAGACGCAGTAGGCGCCGATGTGGCTGCGTAAAGCAAGAAAGCCCGCTTCTCAAGGATTAAGCGGCGTTCGCAAGGGACGCTTCCGCCGCGAACTGCCTCAGTTTGCCCTCGCGCGAGAGTGCCACAAGCCAGTCGGGGGAGAGGAGCGCGCCCACCTTCTCCCGGATGGCTTTGTACTCCGCCGAAAGCCTGTCCACGCTCCGCGCGCTCTGCCGTTCCTGCGCCGCAATCGCCCCCGCTTCGATGAACTCATGGTCCGTGATCGTGGTACCGTCCGTGAGCGTCACCTCCGCGGCGTCGGGTGCCCTCTGCTTGGTGTGGAAGTCCTCGTGAGCCGCCACGCCCTCCGACATGTCGCGGTCCACCACCTTCCCCTCGCCCTCCAGCGACCGCGCATCGAACGTGGCGGAACCCTCCCGACCCAGCATCGCCTGCCCCGCCACCCCCTCCGGGAGTTCCTCGTGAATGGCGCCGGACTTCCCCACGCTCGCCCGAATGTCTTCCGCTGCCTGCTTCAGGTGATCCGCGGTTTCCCGCTGCATCTCCCGTAATCGGCGTGAGCGTTCTTCCAGCCGCTGCGCGAACTCCGCTGCCGATACGCCCCGGGCTTCCTCGGCTTCCTTGCGATAGAGACTTTTGGCGAGTGCGAGTGGTTCCATGCGCGCAGTGTCGCGGACACGGCGGGAGATCTCAATCAGAAAGACTGCGATCTTCCTCCATACCTATTTTATGGCTTCCATTAGCCAAAATTACAGTCTCACGAACCTGACCTCTGGTCTTCCAACGCACTGACCGCTGACCACTCATCGCTGACCGCTGAAAGCCGGCCGCTATGTTCTCCTCTCGTAGGTGAGGAACGTGTAGGCGTGGAGATGATGGGGATCGGACTGATGCTCCTCCCGCGACACCTCCTGCCAATCCTCCGAAGGGAGCTCCGGGAAGAATGCATCGCCCTCGATGACGGCATGGACGCGCGTCAGGTACACCCGGTCCGCAAGGGGAAGGGCGTTCTTGTACGTGAGCGCCCCGCCGATGACGAAGACCTCCTTGGCCCCCAGCTTGCCCTCCGCGTACGCGATGGCTTCGGCGAGCGAGGGGACCACGGTGCTGCCCGGGAGCTTGGCATGGGGATCGTCGCTGATGACGATATTCTCGCGGTTGGGGAGCGGGCGTCCGATGGAACGGTACGTCATCCAACCCATGATCACCGGCTTGCCCTCCGTGATCCGCCGAAAGTGCTGCAGGTCGTTGGGGAGATCCCACGGAAGGGCGTTCTTGATGCCAATGACGTTGTTTTCCGATGCGGCTGCTATCAATGACACTCTCATGATGACAGTATGCCTTCACCATTCCTTTTCCGCTATTAAACAGGAAAACCCTCTGCACATACTTGTGTGGAGCGGGGGAACGCGCGCCGCCCACTACACGGCAATCGGCGCTTTGATGGAAGGATGCGCTTCGTACCCTATCACTTCGATATCCTCGTACCGGAAGGCAAACAGATCCTTCACGTCGGGATGGAGCTTGAGCGTAGGGAGGGGCTTGGGCTCGCGCTTGAGCTGCTCATGCGCCTGTTCCAGATGGTTGATGTAGAGGTGCGCGTCCCCCAGCGTGTGGACGAACTCACCCGCCTCCAACCCCGTGGCCTGCGCCACCATGTGCGTGAACAGCGCGTAGGAAGCGATATTGAAGGGGACGCCGAGGAACACATCGGCGCTCCGCTGGTAGAGCTGGCAGGAAAGCTTGCCCTGCGCAACATAGAACTGAAAGAGGAGGTGACAGGGCGGAAGCGCCATCTTGGAGAGATCGGCGACGTTCCATGCATTGACGATGAGGCGCCGGGAGTTGGGGTTGCTCTTGATCTGCTCCAGGAGGCTCGTGACTTGGTCGTACACTTTCCCGTCCCCCCCCTCCCACCGGCGCCACTGCTTGCCGTACACGGGGCCGAGGTTGCCGTCCTTGTCCGCCCATTCGTCCCAGATCGTCACCTTGTTCTCGTGCAGGTACTTGATGTTCGTCTCGCCCATGAGGAACCACAGGAGCTCATGGAAGATGGAGCGCGTGTGGAGTTTTTTGGTGGTGAGGAGCGGGAAGCCTTTCTGCAGGTCAAACCGCATCTGGTAGCCAAAAACACTGAGTGTCCCCGTTCCGGTCCTGTCGTCTTTCTTCACGCCTTTCTCCAGGACGTGCTTGAGGAGGTCGAGGTATTGGAGCATGGGAATGGATCGTAGCAGGCGGGGAAGCGAGAGGCTATAGGAGACCGCCACAAAGGAAACCGAGGAAACCAAGGAATCCGAGGAATGCCTTGTAAGCCATTGCGCACCCCATTGGTTTCTTTGGCTTCTTCGGATTCTTCGGTTTCCTCACTCCTTACACTCCTCTGGCCGCGACGCCGCCGTCAGCTTCAAGGCTCCGTATGCCGGCGCGTAGTTGTTGTTCGCGTTCCAGAAGGTGAAGCCGCACAAGCCCATGTCGTATACGGCGTCGATCTCGTCGCGGATCTCCGTGGCATCCATGGAGTACGCCTGGATCCAGGGGCGGATTTTCTGCGCATGCTCCGGACCCAGCAGGTCCGCATAGCCTTTGAGCGTGCGCCAGACGAGATAGTAGGGGCGGCTGCGGGGATGCTTGCCGGGGATGTAGTACGAGTTCTGGGCGAACGTATCGGGGTAGGCCATGGGAGAAATGATGTCCAGGAGCGGCGCGAAACGGACAAAATCCTGCCCCAGCGGCTCCATATTGACCGCGTAGTCCCACCCCATGATGGCGTAGCTGCTCATGCCCAGTTTCGCCTGCGGGTTCACGCGGTCACGCAGCTGCTTGGCCATGACGAGGAAGGTTTCGATGCGGTCCGCCTTCTCCTTGCCCGTGAGGCCCGTGTCCTGGGGACGCACGGCCGTGGAGTAGCGGATGTAATCGAAGTTCACCTCGTCGATGCCGCTCACGAGCAGGTCTTCCAGTATTTCCCCGTTGTACGTGAGCGTTTCCGGCGCGGCGGGATCCGACCAACCCAGCCCCAAATCCCACCCCGTCTTGAGGTTCTTCACCCTGGCCTTCGGGACCTGCTGCACGAACACGCCGTCCTTGAGGGCGATGAACCGCCCGATGGTGTAGAGCCCGCGCGCCTTCGCCTCCGCGATGACCGTGGAGAGGTCGTAGGAGGAGATGGCCGTGCCGATCTCGTTGGCCATGGGAGCATCGGTGTGGAAGTAGACGTAACTGCCCTTCACGTCCAGGACCAGGGCGTTCCCTCCTTCTGCCGCCACGCGGTCCATGGTCTGCAGAAGGAAATCGTTCCGCTTGATGCTCCCCACCGTCAGGTACATGCCGAACTTGTTGTCCGCGCGGACGGAGGAGACGGAAGAAGAGGATGAGGAAGGACGGCGCAGGAAGGGCATGAGCTTGAGGAACCCTTTCCCCCTCATGCCGCGCACCGCCGCGCGGTACTGCGCCGGCGTGAGCGGTCCGTGGGTTCCCGCGGGAAGGGCGGGGACGACGGAGGAAGAGGAGGCTGTTGCCGTACCCGCGGAAGAGACGGAGAAGAGGGAGGCGCGGAGGGCAAGAAGGGGCGAGGAGAATGCTTCCACCGGATCCCCGCGGGAAAAAACCGTCATCACCAGGAGGAGCGTGAAGGTCCCCAGGAGGAAACGGACCGACGAGCGGGAGGAGCGCCTCTCCGAAGAGGCGGCCGTCGTGGCGGGGGCCGATTGTGCGGGGGAAGGGTCGGCCATGGCGAAGCGGGCTCACTGTAGAGGATATCAGGGGACTGTGAATGTGAGCTGGAAGATTTGTTGTTGCGGGAGACAAAAGATGAAGGGTGGATACATCAACGTTTCATCTTCGCCGCATACCTCCACGCCATCTCGAACACCTGCCGCTGCGTCTCCGCCACCTCCCTGCTCTCGATGATCACCCCGAACATCTCCCGCGGGGGACCGAAGGAGCAGATGGCCACCTTGTGGTCGTAGATGTTGATCTCATTCGTGAAATCGAAGTCCTTGGCGGGCACCAGCCGTATTTCGCGCAGCCTGCCGCGGTCTTCCCCGTGCACCTTGCGGCCCGCCGCGTCATCGGGGGCGATCCCCCGCAGATGGATGCGGCGCTTCACCCTCTGCCCCACATACTCCTCGTCATACCCCGGCCAGAACCGGCGCACCTCCGCGGAGTTGGCGAAGTTGAGGAGCTCGGTCTTGGCGGTGAGCGTGTCGTCGTACACGTGGCGGATGCCTTCCCACCCCTCGAAAAAGCGCACGGCGGGTTTGAGGAACGCCGCCCCCCGCAGCGACGCGAGTTCGGGGAGGGCGCGCTCCAGAAGATCCACGTTCTGGCGGGCTTCCTGGGCAAGGGCATCGGGGGCGATGGGGGCGTACCACTTCCCCCGCACCTTCTTCTCCATGGTGAAGGAGCCGCGCCGGACCAGCCCCTCGAGGGTGTTGTACGCGGTGATGCGGTTGAGGCCGGTACCCTGCGCGTAATCCGAAGCGGGGGCGGACCCCACTTCCAACCCGTGGAGGTACAGGGAAGCCTCCTTCTCGTCGAACCCGACGGAGCGGAGGAGGGAGGGGAGGTCGCGGGACATGGTGGTAGTGTAGTCATTTCCTACAACACTTCAATCCCCTCATCCGAACGTGAACGCGTACGCTGCCACCCCTTCTCCCCGGAACCGGATGCGGAGGGCATGTTCACCGTACGCCCCCGAGAACAGGGGGTACATGTCCCCATGGTCCACCCGGCACACGCTCACGTCCGTCCCGTCCACGCTCACCGTCGCTTCCGCCGGCCCGCTCCCTTCTTCCCTCTGCAACACCACGTTCGCTTCGCTGCCCAGAAAGCACAGACGCATCTCCCCTTCCGTTGACCGCAGGACCTGCCGCTCATCATCCACCAACTCCCACGTGCCGCCCAGCGCGTACCGGTGGAGGGACGGGAGGGAAGGAGGGGCGTAGGCAAAGGGTCCCCCGGGGGGAAGGGGAGGGGCCCCGGCGAACGCGTGCCAGCTGCGGCTGTTCAAGTACGTTTCCGGCGTCTGGTTGTGCAGGGACCGCATGGGCTCATGGTGGACCGCAGGGGGACGGTCGCGCAGGGGCACGCCCGCCTCCTCCAGCAGGGAACAAATTTCATTCTCCGTCTGTTGGTACCCCCCTTCCCCCGTGTGGAGGGAACGGATGTAGCCTTCCGCATCGATGAGGTACTTGGCCGGCCAGTAGTGGTTGGCAAACGCCTGCCACGTGCCGTAGGCATTGTCCTGCGCCACCGGCCACGTGACGCGGAGACGCCGGAGCGCTTCCGCCACGGCGCGTTCATCCCGCTCGAACTGGAACTCCGGCGCATGGATGCCGATCATCACGAACGATGTCCCTCCGTAGGCGCTCCAGTACCGCCGCAGGAACGGCAGCGTACGTAGACAGTTGACGCAGGTGTAGGTCCAGAAATCCACCAACACCACTTTGCCGCGCAATTCCTTGAGCGTTACCGGCAAGCC
Source organism: Candidatus Peribacteraceae bacterium (assembly GCA_041661065.1). Lineage (NCBI taxonomy): Bacteria > Candidatus Peregrinibacteriota > Candidatus Peribacteria > Candidatus Peribacterales > Candidatus Peribacteraceae bacterium. Next base: position 1,362,263 of record JBAZVD010000001.1, on the reverse strand, counting down.
GTTATGCCACGGGCCGAGATCCCGGAATTCCGGCGCGCGCGCGAGCCGTGGGAGGGAGGAGATTGCCATAGAACGTTCCATTCTATGGGATCCCCGCCGCCGCACAAAGATATCCGCGGAGAAAGACGCCTTCAGCCGCAGTCCGCCTGCGTGAGGAGTTCGCCGTCACAGGCGTCGTACCAGCCCTCTTGGGGCGTCCCCGCATTGCGGCATTCCACGTTGCAGTTGGCACAGTCGGCGTTCTTGATCAGCCGTGAGCCCATGAACCACCCTATCTCCCCCGAACCATCCGTACGGCAGTAGGGGGCGGTATTGGAGGGGAGCGGTGGCTGTTCCACGCAATCCGCATAGGCGATGATCGCCTGGGAACCGTCCTCGCAGGTTTGGTACCAGGCAGCCTGGCGGGTGCCGGAGTTCCGGCACTGTACGGTGCAGCCCGCGCACGGCCTGTAAACGGTCTTATCCTCTATGGTCCAGCCTTCCTGCGCCGTATTGATGTTGGTGCATGCGGGCTGTTCCCGCGAAGAGAGGCGAACGACGGCGGCTGTGGAATTTTGGGTGACCCACCACACCGCTGCGACGACAAGGAGGACGATGAGGAGCAGAATGCCCCAAGCGCGTTTGGACATGGGAAAGGGAGGGGAAGAAGAAAGAACTTAACAGCCAGTATATTCTCCTCCCCTTATCGAAATGCATTGACAGGGTGGCACGCATCAAGCGCCGTTCTTCGCCAAATCCTCCCTTCCCTTCACCTTCGACGACGGGCACCCTTCCACAAACGGGCAGCGTCCGCAGCGGCGGTCCCTCGCCGTGCAGGTGTCCCTCCCGAAACTGATGAGGAGCGGGTTGAGCTCCCCCCACTTCTCCGGCGGCGCGGCCTTCATCAAATCCAGCTCCACCTTCTCCGGCGTTCTCCCGCGGGAGAGCCCCAGCCGCCGCACGACGCGGAACACGTGCGTATCCACGGCGATCCCCTCGCTCTTGCCGAAGGCGACGTGCAGGATGATCGCCGCAGTCTTGCGGCCCACGCCGGGGAGCGCGAGGAGCCCCTCCATGGTGCTCGGGACTTTTCCGCCGTGCTTCTTGATGATGTCCCGTGCCACGCCGCGGAGGTACCGCGCCTTGGCGTTGAAGTAACTGCACGTGCGTATGTCGTCCCGGAGTTCCGCCGCGGGGACGCGCAGGTACTCCTCCGGCGTCCGGTACTTCTTGAACAGCGTCTCCGTGATGATGTTCACCCGCACGTCCGTGCACTGCGCGCTGAGGATGGTGGCCACGAGCAGCTCGAAGGGGGAGCTGTAAGTGAGGAAGCTCTCGGGGGGGTGGTAGAGCCCTTCCAGGGTTGCGAGGACGCGGGTGATAGGGATTTGATACACAGGAAAAGTATAGAGTATGACGTATAGCGTATTGCGTATGTTCTGGAAGCGGTTCTTTTTGTCACATACGCTATACGAAATACTCAATACGCTATACCTTTACAATGTGAAGCAAAGTCACTCGATCCCCGAACATCCTCCGCTATCATCACCCCCCATGTCTCTCCCCCCCATCACCGTCTTCGATTTGGAAACGACCGGCCTGGAACCCCGGAAGGGGCACCGGATCATTGAGATCGCGGGGGTGCGCATGGAAGGCGGGAAGATTTTGGAGGAGGTCTCCTTCGCTGCCTTCGTGAACCCGGAGCGGGAGATCCCCTGGGAAGCGAAACGGGTGAACAACATCAGCGACGAGGACGTGAAGGATGCACCCACCATAGACGCCGTGCTGCCGCGGTTCCTGGAGTTCGCAAAGGGATCCGTGCTCATCGCCCACAACGCCGCCTTCGACGCGGGATTCCTGGAAGTGGAGAAGGAGTACTGCTGGGGGTTCGTGGAACTCCCCGAGATCCTCTGCACCATGCGCCTCAGCCAGAGCCTCTTCCCCACGGAGTTCCGCCATAACTTGGACGTGCTGGCGCGCAAGTTCAGCCTCCCTCCCGCCGAGCAGCGCCACCGCGCCCTTGCCGATGCGCTCCTCGCCGCCCAAGCCCTGCAGAAGATGTTGGAAGCGGGGAACATCCAGTCCCTGGAGAAGCTGAGGAAGTTGGCGTCGATCAGGCAGCTGGTGGGATAGAAGCTGTCGTAAGGACACGGCATGCCGTGTCCTTACCAACTGCACCCCATAGCTCTATACTGCTCTCTCGTGGCCATCCTCCCCATCCTCACCGGCGAGAACAACCCCATCCTCCGCAAGAAGACGCCGAAGGTGGAACGCGTGACGAAGGAGATCAAGCAGCTCATCAAAGACATGCAGGAGACGATGGAAGGGAAGGGGGTGGGCCTCGCCGCACCGCAAGTGGGCGTGAGCCTGCGCCTCTGCATCGCCACGCTGGGCGGAAAAGTGACGCCGCTCCTCAACCCGCAGATCACCGTGCGCAGCGAGGAGAAGGCCATGGACCAGGAGGGGTGCCTCAGCCTGCCGGATACCTGGGTGCTGGTGCCGCGGTCCGTGGACATCGTGGTGCGGTACCGGGACGCGCGGGGCACGCCCAAGGAGAAGAAGCTCTCCGGCTTCGACGCGCGCGTGGTGCAGCACGAAGTGGACCACCTGGACGGCAGGCTGATCGTGGATTACGTGACGGAGGGCAAAGCCGTCGCCGTTCCCAAAGAGCTCCTCCCGCGTTCGGAGACGGTCATTGAGTAGGCACCCTCTCCCCTCAGGGCAGCAACGACGCCGTGAGCGCCTGGGGCGAGAGGAGGAGCGCCATGCGGACAAACACCGGCGTGGCGTAGCTGATGAACTGCGTTCCCCCGTTGAGGAGGAAGACCATCGCCATGAATCCCAACACCACCGTCGTCGCCAGGAAGAGGAGGAGCACGTTGATGCGCGCGCGGCGGCGCAGTTTCCGGCACCGGGGAGTGGTGCAGGCGGAAAAAGGCGTCACGCTATCCATGCGCGGAACCTGCTGCATCATGAGGACTGCTTTCCTCAGGGAACGCAGGGAAGCGGCGGAAGAGGAAGGGGAGCGGGACATGGTTTGTATCTTGAGTTTTGAGTATATATTACACGAAATCGGCCATTTTCGCAATGTTCCCCGGAAGGGGAGAAAGGGCTTCCCGCCTGTATCTTACGGCCTCTTTCTTGTATCTTTTGTCACGATAATGGTGGATCTGGAAATCATCATCGGCCTGGAAGTGCACGCCCAAATGAACACGAAGACGAAGATGTTCTGCGGATGCGATAACGACGCGTTCGGCAAGCCGCCCAACACCACCGTGTGCCCCATTTGTATGGGACATCCGGGGACGCTCCCCGTGCCCAACGCGCAAGCGATGGAGAAGGCCGTGCGGGCGAGCCTCGCGCTCAACCTCACCGTGAACCCCGCGAGCCACTTCGACCGCAAGCACTACTTCTATCCGGACCTTCCCGCGGGCTTCCAGATTTCCCAGTACGATTTCCCACTGGCTTCCAACGGATTCGTGGACTTCACCCTTCCAATAACTTCCCTAAGTCCTAAGTCCTCCGTCCTCAGTCCTTCCGTATGTCACTGCCGCCTCCTGCGCCTCCACGTGGAGAACGATGCGGGGAAACTGACGCACCGCGGGGAAGCGACGCTGTGCGATTACAACCGCGCGGGGACGCCGCTCATGGAGATCGTCACGGAACCGGATTTGCGGAGCGCCGCGGAAGCCGTGGCGTTCGCGGAGGAGCTGCGGAGGGTCTTGATCGCCGTGGGCTCCAGCGACGCGGACATGTTCAAGGGGATGATGCGGTTCGATGCGTCCATTTCCCTGCGGGAGAAGGGGACGGAGAAACTGAACCCCCGCAGCGAGATCAAGAACCTCAACTCCTTCAAGGCGCTGGAACGCGCGCTCTCGTACGAGGAGAAGAGGCTCCGGGAACTGTGGGCGGAGCGGAAGGGGCCGCTGAAGAACGACATCACCGTGGGCTGGCTGGACGACGAGGGGTGCACGCGCCTGCTGCGCGACAAGGAGACTTCCATGGACTACCGCTACTTCCCGGAACCGGATATCCCCCCCATGCGTTTTTCCAAGGAGGAGATCGAAGGGATCCGGAAGACCTTGCCCAAGATGCCCGCGCAATTGAAGGAAGAGTATCTCGCCCTGGGCCTCTCGGAAGCCGATGCCGCCGTGCTCGTGGACCAGCCCGTCCTCCGCGCCCACTTCGACGCCGTGCAGGCGGCGATGGGAGACGCCAAGCGCGCCGCCAGCTTGGTCCTCACGCAACTCGTCGGCTTCCTCAACGCGGCGGGGAAGTTGCCTGCGGAAGGGCCGAAGACGCAGGATATGGGGGACCTTGCCGCCGCCATCAAGGAGGGGACGATCTCCGGCAACGCGGGGAAGGACGTGCTGGAGAAGATGGTGGAGACGGGAAAGGGGCCCAAGGAGATCATCGAAGCCGCGGGCATGAAGCAGATTTCGGACACGGGCGCGCTGGAGAAGCTGGTGGATGAGGCGATCGCAGCGAATCCCCAAGCCATCGAATCCTACAGGGCGGGCAAGACCGCCGCGCTGGGCGCCATCGTCGGCTGGGTGATGAAGCAGACGAAGGGACAGGCGAACCCCAAGATGGTGAATGAGATATTGATGAAGAAGATCGTTTGAGGAGTCCGAAGATTCCGAGGAGCCCGACGAAGCGGAGCAAACCGAGGAACGCAAAAAGGAGTATACAAAACGAGAGGCATTTCCTAGGGACGGGACCCTTCGGACAGCCTCTCATCGTGATACTCCAAGTATATCACCCTCATAGGGCATGTACAGCCCTTTTCTCATGAAAAACGAGAGGGAGTAACCTTCGGACGGGACTTTGGGTGTGCCCTCATCGTGATGCATACAGGGCATCACTTCCATTTTCCCTATACAGCCCAATACTCAACTCAATACGGGGCAAACGGATACTGCTGTGTATCCTCTCGCTGTGAGGGTAAGCCTTTTTCCATCTCGCGAAATTTCTCGGCGATTGTATTCACGGCTTCTACGACTGTCTGCACTGTCCGAGCTGTGGAGTCAATATGCTGCATTGTCGCCTCGTGCGCTTTCCTGAGGAGTTCAATCCCTTGTTCCAGCTGATCGAGGCCTCTTTCCATCGCCTGATTCCTGGTAGTAATTTGCTCTGATATCCACCGAAGATCTCCATGGATGTTATCAAGGCGTTGTACAACCTCCGCCTCTGATTCTTGTGGCTCTTCATTCTCCAACGGCGGTTCTATGTTCTCTGGCATGAGGGGATGCTAGCATCCGATTGCCTGCCGTCAATCATGCACAGCCTCACTCTCGATTTTCCGCTGCTCCAATCCACAACATCAACCAGCAACCAGAAACGAGAAACTATTCGTTGACCCTCTCCATATACTCCCCCGTCTCCGTGTTCACGCGGATTTTCTCCCCCTCGTTGATGAAGAGGGGGACCGTGACTTGCAAGCCGGTCTCGGTGGTGGCGGGCTTGCCGCCTCCCGTTGCGGTATCGCCGCGGACGCCGGGGATGGTCTCCTTGATCGTCATCACCACCGTGGAAGGCATTTGGATGCCGATGGGGAGCTCCCCGAAGATCATGGCATCCATCTCGAGCCCCTCCGTAAGGTAGTCCTTGACCCCCTCCACCGTTTCCGGCTGCAGGACGAATTGGTCGTAATCGGAAAGGTTCATGAAGGTGTAGCCCTGCTCGTCATCGCCGTAGAGGAACTGCACCTTACGGAAACCCACGTCCGCTTCTTCGATCTTATCGCTCCCCTGGAAGTTCTTGGCCACCACGGCGCCGGTCTTCAAGTTCTTCAGCTTGCACTGCATGTTCGCCTTGCTCTGGCTCTTGCGCCCGAACTGCGACGCAATGATGAGGTACGGTTGGCCGTCCAACGTAATAGCCCGGCCGGGTTTGAGATCGGTGATCGTGTACATAGCTAGCAGAGTGTGCGTAGGAATTTAGAGGAAGTCAAGATAGGGGAGACAAGGTTGTAGGTGATAGGTTGTAGAACAGGAATAACTCAAAGGAAAATAGGAGCTTCTACCACCTACTACCTACTACCTATTTACTTCGATTCACTCTCCACCCGTTCCCTCGCCTTCTGGATCTCCGTACGGATGTTCTTCGCCAGACCGTTGGGGGGAAGCTTCTCCTGCAGCATGTTGAGGATGCGCCTCTCGTCGGGATGCCCCTCCACGGAACGGCACTCTACGAGCAGCTGGTTGTAGCGCGAGCGTGGCATCTTGTAGCTGAAGATGCGGTTGTACATGGCGGAAGCCGCCGCCTCCACCTCCTCCTCCGTCAGATGGCGTACCACCGGGGGGGCGGACTCATCCTGGGGCAGGTAAGGCTCCAGCGCTTGCGCCACCAGCGCCCCCGTTTGCGTATCCGCCATCTTCCCGCGGACGGTATCCGCAAAATATCCGAGTGCGGACTGCGCTTCCTTGCGCATCTCGCGGGGGGCTGAGGGATTGGAGAGGGAAGGGAGGAGCTCTTGGAACGCATCCGTGACCCCGACGAAATTGCCTTCCTGCACGCGCCGCGTGAGGGAGGCCAGCATGTCCACCACCACGCCTTCCCGGACTTCCTGGGAATTCACCACGCTGTCCGGCACGGAGGCGCTCGTCTCCAGCACCGTCTTCTTGAGGAGGTAGCTCTCGTCATCCGGAAGGGCGGCGGAAGTATCCGCCACTTCGGCGAGGAGCTGCTGCTGCACCATGGACTTGACCATGGCGTCCTGCCCGGAGCCCGTGGCCACGGAGAGGAGTGTCTCGCGGTATTCTTCCAGAGGCTTTTCCGCCACTTGCGTACCGCTGCCGGTAATGAGGAGGGCGGCGGCCTCGTTGAGGCGCGTGGAAGCCTGTTGCAGGCGCTTCTGCGTGCGGGCTTCCTCCCCGAAGGTGAAGAGCATATCCATGGCCTCGGCGACGCGCTTGACGGGATAGAGCGTGGACGTGGGCAGAATGCCTGCGTTCCGGGCGCGGCGTTCCTGCTGCAACAGCGCGATTTCCCGGCGGTGCACCGCGTCACGCTTGAGGTTCTCCTCCACCCACGCGTCCTCCTCTTCCGAAGCCGTAACGCGCCGGACGCGCGAGGCGCCGTCGGCGGTGGCGGATGCCTTCTCCCCCGCGGCGAGCGTGAGAGTCTTTCCCGCGGCTTCCACGCTCACGAGCCGGTCCCATGCCGTCACATCCAGCACAGCGGCCCCCGCATCCACGGATACACTGCCTTCGTTGACCAGCACGTCGCCGAACGTCGTACGCAACGTCCATCCCGGGCCCACGGCCGCGGGGATGAGCGCCTGCGCCCACAGCGTCCCGCGCTCCAGCGTGAGCGTGGATGCGTGCCGGGGAAGCTCGGGGCGGTCGGCAAGATCGTGGAGGATGACGGTGGTTTGGGGCGCAAGCCGCAGTACGCCGTCATCGTGGAGGATGAGCGTGGCAAACCCTTCTTCCGTACGCACTTGCGCGCCCTCCTGCAGCTTCACCTCGCCCGTAACCGGTTGCCACAGGCCGGCAATGAGCACGGACACTCGGCCTTGGGTGGGGAGGAGGAGGACAGGGGATTCCGCACGGATGGTGGAAGCGATGAAGAAGGAGGGACTGATGCGCACCGCGAGCGCCACCAGCACGAAAGCCGCCGTCCAGCGGAGGATGCGCGGGAAGAGCGAGGGGACGGCGACGGGCTCCAGCCGGGAGAGCAGGCGGCCGCGGAGGGCGCCCTGGATATCGGCGGAAGGGGAAAAGGACACGCGGACGCGATCCCAAAGACTGAGGGGCGCAGAGATGCGGGTGAGCACGGCGGCCTTCACCCTGGCTTGCATCTCGTCCGTGGGGCGGGCTTCCACCGCTTGCTGGAGTGCGGCCGGAATGCCGATCCTGCGGACAATCGCCCGCTTGAGCTCTTGCCGAGCTTCCGATGGCACGGTTACGCCTGCCGCCGCTTCCCGGAGGAGGCGTTCGATCCCTGCTGTAGAACGGTGGTGGCGGGGGAAGAGAAGAGGCACTGTGCGCATGTAGAAACGGAAAAAACGGCTTCCTGTTACGCTTCTTTGTACTCGGGGGGGAGGGATTCCTGCAGCTTTCGCAGCGCCCTAAACTTGAGGATCCGCACCGCCCCCGCCGTGAGGCGGAGGATCTTGGCCACCTCCTCGTGGGAGAGGTTTGCCATATAGGAAAGGAGGAGTACTTCCCGGTAACGGCGGGGGAGTTTCCCGAGCGCATGCCGCACCGTGCGGAGAAGATCCTTCTGCTTGGTGAGCGCATCGGCCGCGTTCATGTGGTCGGTATCCATCAATTCCTCCGATACCTCGTCGAAGGACCGCTGCGTGCGGTACGCATCCACGATCGTGTGGCGCGCGATGCGGAAGAGCCACGCGCCGAAGGGCACGTCCTTGCGGAGCTTGTAACTGTAGAGCTTCTCCCACGCCTTCACGAAGACTTCGCTCACGAGATCTTCCGTAAGCTCCTCGGGCGCGCGGAACGCCGTGTAGCGGTAGATGGGGAGGAAGAAGTGGTCGTACACCTGGCCGAACGCCTCCGTATCCCCTTCCTGGGCCTGCGCCACGAGTGCGCGGATTTCCTCTTCCCCAAGCGGACGGAGGTTCTGAGCCATGGAGCGCAGAGTATAGCACCTTTTCCCAACAACAAGAGCGGGTCTTCTTACCCGCGGCCCTGGGTATTCCTACCCACAGAACAGAGAAAGCGGCCTTCGAGGACTGTCCCGCCCCCCTACAACATCCGCTCCGGGGCAAGGATCCTCCGTAGCTCGCTCTCGGGGATCTCCGTCCTACGCTGAGCCACGGCAAGAAGTGATTCCCCCGTCTCCAGCGCTTCCTTGGCGATGGCCGCGGCGCGGTCGTAGCCGATGCGGGGAGCGAGGGCGGTGACGAGGATGGGATTACGCAGCGAGCGCGCGCGGAGGGATTCCTTGTCGGCCGCAATGCCCCGCACGCACTTTGCCGCAAAGACGCGGGAGACATTGGCGAGGAGCCGTATGCTCCTGAGGAGCGTGTGCGCCGCCACGGGCATGGCGGTGTTGAGCTCGAACTGGCTGCCGATCACCAAGGCGGCATGGACGGTGGCATCCGCCCCCGTCACTTCCATCGCCACCTGCAGCACGCTCTCGCAGAGGACGGGATTCACCTTGCCCGGCATGATGGAGGAACCCGCCTGCAGGGGAGGGAGCTGCAGCTCCGCAAGGCCGCACACGGGGCCGGATCCCATGAGGCGAATATCGCCCGCCATCTTGGTGAGCGCCGCGGCCACCTGGCGCAGCGCCGCGCTGCACGCGAGGAGCGCGAGGGGGCACGACTGCGCCGCGATGTGGTCCCCGGCTTCCCGCAGCTTCAAGCCCGTCTCCTTCCGCAGGAGACCGATGGTGCGCGGTGCGAAGGCGGGATGCGCGTTGAGGCCCGTTCCCGCCGCTGTGCCGCCGAGGGGGAGAATGCAGAGGGCGCGCAGGGCATGCTCCAGGGACTGCCTTGAGTGGGAGAGCAGCGCCGCGTAGGCGGCGAACTCGTCCCCCAACCGCACGGGGACGGCGTCCATCAGGTGCGTGCGCGCCGTCTTGATGATGGGACGGAACGCGCGCGCCTTGCGCCGCAGTTCCTTCTCCAGGAAGAGCAGGGACGGGATGAGCGCATCGCGCATGTGCAGCGCGCAGGCGAGTTGGATGGCGGAGGGGATGACGTCGTTGCTCGATTGGCATTGATTGACGTGATCGTTGGGATGGACAGGACGTGTCGGCGTAGACGCGAGCGCGGCGAGCACTTCATTCATATTCATGTTCGTGGAAGTGCCCGAGCCGGTCTGGAACACATCCACCGGAAACTGATCACCATGCGCTCCGTTGATGATCCGCCGCGCCGCCCGCGCGATTGCCTGCGCATGTGCGCGGGGGATAAGACCCAACGCCCCGTTCACCAAGGCCGCCTTCTCCTTGATGAGCGCGAGTGCGCGCAGGAATTCCTCCGGCATCGTCTCCCCCGAAATGGGGAAGTTCTGCACGGCCAGGTTTGTCTGCTTGCCGTAGAGGATCTTGGGGGAAGCTGCCATGGGCGCATGGTAGCAGAGAAGGCGGGGGCCCTCTCACTCCCACTCAATCGTCCCCGGCGGCTTCGAGGTCAAATCCAGGAACACCATGTCTATCCCCGGGATGTCGAGGATCCGCTCCGTGATGCGTTGGATGATTTTGGGGGGGAGCGCCGCGGCGTTTGCCGTCATGGCTTCTTGGGATTCCACCGGGCGGAGGACGATGGATTGCCCGCCCTTCGCGGTGCCGAAGGGAAGCAAAACCACGGGGAACTGCCACACGGTTTCGTAGAGATCCGCTCTCTTAAGCTCTTCGTTGACAACCGCATCCGCCTCACGGAGGAGATCCGCCCGTTCCCGCGTGATGGCACCGGGCGTGAAGACGAGTGCAGGAGGTTTGGAATGCGACGTGCAGAACACCACGCGGTTGAAAGCGGGGACGGTATTGGGAATGGTGGTCGCCATCGTGCGGAACGCGGGCGGGACCATGGAGGTATCGTCGGAACCGGAGAACAGCGCCACCGCATGGCGGTACGTCCTCCCATCCCCTTGCACGCCAACGGACTTCACTGGCAGTACAAGGTGCGGGATGCCCTCCGGAATATCTTCCGGCATTTCTAATTTTGCATTTCCAATTTTCCATTCCCCCACGTCTTCCCTCTCCGAGCAAAGGATCCGTACACCCAACCCCGGCCCGGGGAAGGGATGCCGCCATACAAGTTCATGGGGAAGCCCCAGCTCCTCGCCCAACTTGCGCACTTCATCCTTGTAGAGGTCCTTGAGCGGCTCCAGAACCAGGCCGGCGTCGATCATGTCCTGCACTGCCTTCACGCGGTTGTGGTGCGTCTTGATGTGGTCGGCGTGCTTCGTACCGCCCGTTTCGATGGTATCGGGATAGATCGTCCCCTGGCCCAAGAGCCACTCTCCACGTGCAGGAGCATCCGTAACGACCGAACGCTGGCCTGCACCCTCGGCTACGCCCCCCCTTCCTCCCCCGGAGGAAGGGGGACGGGGGGATGGAGGCATCAATCCCATCTCTTCACTCACCCTCTTCTGGACCTTCAAGAACGTCTCGCCGATCCGCTTCCGCTTCTCTTCGGGATCGTACACATTCTTCAGCGCGGTGAAGAATTCCCCCGACGCATCCTCGATCCGCAGGTTCGTGATCCCCAGCGGCGCAAACGCTTCGCGGATGCCTTCCACTTCCCCCTTCCGCATCAGCCCCGTATCCACCAGCAATCCCTGCACCCGATCCTTGCCCAGGACGTCATTCAGCAAGGTGAACGCCACCGTGGAATCCACGCCGCCGGAGACGAGCATGAAGACCTTGCGGTCCTGCACCTCCTTGCGTATCTGCTCCCCGATCTCCTTTGCATAACTCGCGATGGACCACGGCGCAGGCTTGCATAGCGCAACGAACCGCCCGAGCATCTCCATGCCGTGCTGCGTGTGGGTGACCTCCAAGTGGAATTGGACGCCGAAGAACTTCCGCGCCTCATCCGCCATGGCCGCCGTGGCGCAGGTGGCGGATTGGGCGGTCGTAATGAAGCCGTCGGGCACTTCCTTCACTTCGTCCCCATGGGACATCCACACGCCGAAATGCGTGGGCAAGCCGCGGAAGAGGGGGGACTCGGGCTCCATCACTTGGATATCCGCATGGCCGTACTCCTTGGCCTTCCCGGGTTTTACCGTGCCGCCGAGGGTGTGCGCAATGAGTTGGTGACCGTAGCAGATGCCCAGCACGGGAACACCAAGGTCGAAGATGGCGGGATCGATCTGAGGGCTTCCCTTTTCATACACGCTCTGCGGCCCGCCCGAAAGGATGATGCCGGCGACGCCTTTGAGCTCCTTCGCAGACGTCTCCGCAAGGCGAATCTCCGAGAACGCCCCCAGCCTGCGCACGCGGTTGCCGATGAGGTGGGCGTATTGCCCGCCGCAATCAAGGATGACGATGGAGCCGGGTTTGACGGATGCGTCCATGGGGAGAGTGTAGCAAATTTCACCGATGCGTTTCTCCCGTTTCTCCGACTCCCAGCGCCACCGCCGCCAACACCCATGCCGCATACGCCACCGCAGCGTCTTCCCATGCATGGAGAAAGAGGGCGGCTATGGAGACTCCGAGGAAAAAGAGAAATGCAACATTTGAAATGCAAAATGGGAAATGACGGTCACTTGCACTGAATTCCTGCATTTTGCATTTTGCATTTTGCATTTCTAATTGTCGGAGCACCAGCACAATCAGAGCGGCAAAGAGAGTGAAACCCACCACCCCTAGTTCCACGCCGACTTGGAGGTACCAATTCTCGGGGAGAAAGGGACAGTTGCACTGGTGATCCAACGGCTGCACCTGGGTCTCTCCCCGGAACACGCACAACTGCGGCTGGGCTTTGGCCCAGGAAGGATCGTCCTGCGGGCGGAGGAAGATGCATGGCTCACGGTTGCGGTTGGTGGCGGGCCCCGCGGACCCTAACCCCTGCCCCAGCGGATGCCGGACCATAACGCCCATCGCCTGCAGCGGCCGCGTAAGGTGCCCGCGGGAGGAGGAGAGACGGAAGAAGACGGAGGGGAAGAGAAGCGTGACCGTAAGGCCGAGGATTCCGATGATGCCGAGGATTCCGACGAACGCCTTCTTGAAGGTCCACTTCGGGAGGATCCGCGCGAGCGTGACCATCACCATCACGAACGCCGCAATCCACGCGGCGCGGGAGAAGGTGAGGAAGAGGGCGATGGCAAAGAAAAGAAACCAAAGAAACCGATGCATCCGAAGAAACCGAAGGGAAAGGTAGCCAACATCCCCTCGGTTTCTTTGGTTTCCTTGGATTCCTCGGATTCTTGCATCCGATAGAACAGAGACAAGGAACACGCCCAAGGGAAGTAACAACCACACCCCCAACTGGTTCGGCCCGCTCATCGTCGCTTGCACGCGCCGCACCCAACTCTCGCCGATCTGGTGAAACGGCGCCAGGGGACCGGAGGGATCGTAGAGGGAATGGAGGTCGGCGTAGCCCAACCACACGAAGAACTTGATGGGCAAGAAGAAGCTCACGAGACCGAGCACCGACACGACGGCGCCGACGGCGATGATCACTTTGAGAAGAAGGGACCGGAACCACGCGGACCATTCCACGCGTCGCAGGATGAGGAACGCCACGAGCGGCACAAGGTCATACTTCGCACCAAGGAGAAACTCGCCGCGGGGCACCCCATTGAGCGCACTCACGACGATCCCAAGGATGAACAGCCCCGCGATCAGCCCATCAATGGCATCCATTTCCCATTTTGCATTTTGCACTTTCAATTTTCTCTCCCTCATCATCATCTCCAAAACCGCCATCACAAGAATCACTCCGAGTAACCCGTCTTTCCACAGCGCCAGGACGGTCATCGGCGCATGGCCTTGCCCCCGGATGATCCGCGTCCCCATGGTGACGAGGAGCGCGTGGAAGGGGAGGAGTGCCAATAAGACGAGCGTCAGGGATTCGCGGAGCTTCCGAAGCATCGAAGAAATGAGAAATGCAAAATTGAAAATGAAAAATGATGAGGAATCTACTGCAGTTGGGATCATAGTACTCCGATCATTTTGCATTTTACATTTCCCATTTTGCATTCACCCCCAGCCTTCCCTCCTCATCCCGAAACACCTCCTCCTTCTTAAGAATCTTATCCACCACATCAATGCACCTCTTGCTCACGTTCTCCCCGTAGAGCTTGGGCGCCTTCCGCATCTCCTCATTGTCCCACGCGTACTCGATGATGCGCTTGATGCCCACGGAATCCACCGGCGGCGCGATGAGGTTGCCTCCCCCCATGGCGGATTCGCTCCGGTCCGAGCCGAACCGCAGCGTGACGCACGGCACGCCGAGAATGTTCATCTCCTCCTGCATGGAACCGGAATCGGTGGCGCACACGGAGGCCTTCATCATGGCGGCGATCACGTCGCCGTACTGCGGCCAGACGGGGGAGTAGATGAAGTTCGCATGCTTTTCCGCCAAGGCTTCCACTTCCGCTTTGAGGTCCAGACGCAGCAGCGCCGATTCGGTTTGGAAGAGGGAAATGAGGAGCACGCCCCGGCCTTCTTCGATGAGGGACTTCATGGCGCCATAGATGGCCAGGAAGCGCCTGTCCGAAGCGCAGTTCTCCCTCCGATGGATGCAGAAGCGGACGAAGTTCCCCTCCTTGAGGCGCGGATACTTGTTGAAGATTTCGCTCCCCTTCGCACGCTCCACCGCCTCCAGCGTGGCATCCGCGACGGAATTGCCCACCACCGCGATGCGGTCCTCCGGGAAACCTTCTCCGATGAGGAACTCGCGGTCCAGTTCCACGGGGGCGAGGTGGATGCCCGTGCCCGCCTCGCTGCAACGCGTGTTGAACTGCTCGGGGTACGGTTCCAAGCTCCCGCGCTCCCAGTTCTTCCGCTCCATCAAGAATTGCCTCCAGCCCTGAATATCCGAAAATTCCCATCTCCTTCGTCCTAAGTCCGGAGCCTGCCCCTCGTAGCCCCGCTCCGCGGGGCGAAGTGGGGTCCTAAGTCCTTTCTCAGATTCCTCCTGAACCGAGAACCATTTCTGATATGCAGGTGATAGAGTCCGTATCCCCGCTTCCACGTGCACCGACGCGAACCCATGGCAGTACCCGGCATTCGATGCAGCCATGGCCGTGGTGGTATCCCCATGGACGTACGGGACCACGGTCTTCCCGCGCTTCTTCAGTTCCTCCATCACCCACCCCAGCCGCCCGATGATCTGGCTCACCACTTCGTACATGGATCCGCGGACGTTCAAGTTGAAATCCGGCTCCACGCCGAACTCCTTGAGCATGCCGCCGCTCAGGTTATCCGAATAATGCTGGCCGGTGTGGCCGAGGAGGACCAGGTGGCCTCGTTCGCGCAACTTCCGATAGAGGGGAACCTGTTTGATGATATCCGGCTTCGTGGCGATCATCACCAAATGCACGCGTTTCTCCTTTCGGGAACCGATGTCATCGAAGAACGACGGTGAGCGGAAACTGACCTCCTGCATGGGGAAAGAGTAGCGGAATCGGGAGGGAGAATCATCCCTTACCGCAACGATGCCACCCACGCGATGAACTCGCGCAGAAAGTGCTCCTGCGCCCCCCGCTGCTCCGGCGTGAGGAGGTTCTGAAGCTCATCAACTTTCGCCTGGATATCCGCCCCGTCCCAGCGTTCCAGTATCTTGACGGCATGGAAGGAATTCTCACCCTCCCAATCCTCCGGGAACGTCCAGAAGCCGTGGGGCTTGAGCGCCGGATCCCACGTGAGGTCCACATCAATCCACTGGCCATCGACCTGCACCTGCGCGAACGTGTGGTTCTGCGGCCAGTGGTGGTCTTCCAGGAACGCCTTGAGTTGCGGCGGATACAGGATCTCCTGCTCCTGCCAATGGAACGTGCAGACGACGGGGCGCGCCTCGATGCCGAGTTGCCGGCACCCTTCCAGGAATACGCGGTGCTTGCCACGGCACGTCCCCACGCCCTTGGCCATCACGTCCGCGATCGTCCGCGCCTCCCCCCAGGGGATCGCCGCAACCGCGTGCGCCAGTTCGATGAGTGCGATATCCGGTTCCGAGGGATCGACGTGATGCTCCGCGAGGAAGGCGGCGACCGATTGATGCTCATGATCGGCGACGGAGGTCATAGGCGCCCTTCGGAAACGTTCGCCTCCGTCAGCGATGCCCCCTTCGTCACGATCCCGGGCACTTCCATCACTTCCTTCCCCGTCATCTTCTCCCCCTCCAGGGTATAAACGTAGGGAGTACACAGGCCGATTTCCATCTTGGCCGCCTCCTCGGGATCCATATTTTCCAGGTGCTTGATGATGGGACGGAGGCTGTTGCCGTGCGCCGCAATGAGGACCGTTTCGCCGTCGCGAAGATGGGGAAGCACGTACTGGAGGAAGAACGGCTTCGTACGCCGCTCGCAATCCTCGTGGCTCTCACCGTTCGGCGGCCGGGTTGCATAACTCCGGCGCCACTGTTGCACCTGCTCCTCCCCGTACTTCTTCACCGTTTCCGCCTTGTTGAGCCCCTGCAAGTCACCGTAGTGGCGTTCGTTGAGCGCCGAATCCATGAGGACGGGGATATCCGCCTGGCCGAGCGTGTTGAGGATGAGGTCCAGCGTCTCATTCGCCCGGATGAGCCGCGAGGTGAACGCCCGGTGGAAGCGGAACTTCTTCAACGCCTTCCCCGCCGCCTCCGCATCCTTGCGCCCGCGTTCAGTAAGGGGCTGGTCCGTCCAGCCCGTGAAGCGGTTCTCCAAGTTCCATTGGGATTGTCCGTGACGGATAAGGACGAGAGTTCCCATATGGAAGCCAGTATAGCAGAGATGGCCTCAATCGCCTAATTGTGATATAATAAGACCACAAACATGCACATCAACCTCTTCGACCCCAAGCGCTTCCACCACACCATGTTCTGGTCGGTGCTGCTCTGCGCATTGGTGGTGTCCATTGCCGCAACGCTCGCGCGCGCCACGTTGACGCTGAGCGCCGCCCTCACGAACAAGCCGGATATCGCCCTCTACCTGTTATTGGAGGAGAAGG
The DNA here is from genome assembly GCA_041661065.1 of Candidatus Peribacteraceae bacterium. Taxonomy (NCBI): domain Bacteria; phylum Candidatus Peregrinibacteriota; class Candidatus Peribacteria; order Candidatus Peribacterales; species Candidatus Peribacteraceae bacterium. The sequence goes on along the minus strand of JBAZVD010000001.1, from coordinate 1,345,715 downwards.
AAGTGGGGAAGACGGAACTGCTGCGCGAAACGTACGACACGCGGGATTACCTGGCGGAAACCAAGGAGGGCCCCAAGTTCGTGCGGCTGAAGAAGGGCTTCCGGCAGTGGTATGTGGAGATTGAGGAAGACTTGCATGAGGAGAGCGGAAGCGGAATCAGTGCACTATAAGGAAACCGATGAAACCAAGGCATCCGAGGAATCGTTTGTAGATAACTACTCTTCGGTTTCCTCGGTTTCTTCGGCTTCTTCGGATTCCGTGTTAGGGGCACTCTCTCCCAAACCTCACGACGAGAGAAGGGAAGACGACCACCGCGTTCCATATTCTCCCGATCCTCCGCGGTTCCCGTATGAGCCGCCACACCCACTCCAGCCCCAGTTTCCGCAGGAAACGCGGCGCCCTCTTCTGCTCCCCCGCGATGAAGTCGAAGGAGCCGCCCACGCCCATCGCCACCCGCACGCCCGTCATGGCATTGAGGTGCCGCGCGATCCACAGCTCCTGCGCCGGTGAACCGTAGGCGACGAAGAGGAGGGAAGGATTCACGGCGTTGATGCGCGCCACGATCTCCCGCGCCTCCTCCTCCCGCGGCGACCCGGCAAAGGTTCCTGCGATCTTCAGGCGGGGATTCCGTTCCTTGAGCTTCGCCGCCGCCTTCTCCGCCACGCCGGGGCGCGCGCCGAGCAGGAAGACGGGATACTCCGCCGTGAGCGCGGCGCACAGTTCCTGCATGGTGTCCACGCCCGTCACGCGGCTGGGGAGAACTTGGCGGGTCATGCGCGCCATCCAGAGCAAGCCGGTGCCGTCCGGCAGGTTGAGGCTCGTGCGCTGCAGGATCTGCCGGAACGTGCCGTTCTTCGCCGCCTCCACAAGCATCTCCGCGTTAGGCGTGGCCACGTGGTGCTGACGCTGGCTCTCGAGGAACGCTAAAATCTTCCCCACCGCCCGGTCCATGGTGATGGCATCGATGGGGACGCCGAGGAGGGTGACCCGATCCACGGGGAGAGGGTATCACAACGAGAAGAGTTTGTGATGTTGATCGATGAACGGAGAAATGCAAAATGCATACATGTGAAATGCAAAATGAACAGTGTACTATGCGCACGGATACATTTTCTCCCTCATCATTTCTCATTTTGCATTTATCATTTCCCATTTATTCCATTTTGCATTTCAAATTTCTCCAAAGGCTTCGACTCACTCCGGCCTTCATCATCCTCTCCCTCCTCACGGCTTGCACCGTGCAACAGACGAGCAGGCAGGATGAAAACCCGCCCTTCCTCTCGCTCCTCACGGCCTCCGGCTCCTCCAGCGTCTCCTCCGGCACGCCCGTGGCCGCGCGGGACCCGGGACGCAACGGCGCCACGTTCGACATCGGTCCCGAGGACGCCCCCGCCCTCCTCCTCTTCACCAACCACGCCTGCGCGTACTGTCGGCAGTTCCAGGAACAGATTCTCCCCCGCCTTAAGGCGGACTTCATCGACAAGGGGAAACTGCGGTTGCAAACCGCCATCCTCCCCATCAACAAGTACCCGCTGAGCGGGAGGGAGACCGCCGCGCTCGCCTGCGCCCAAGCCCAGGGGAAAGGGGAGCAGATGCACGCCGCGCTCTTCGCGCTGCGGGACCACACGGAAGCGGAACTCTTGGCCGCCGTCCAAGCGCTGGCGATGAAGATGGAGGAGTTCACCGCCTGCCTCTCCTCGCCGCAAACGGCCGCACTCGTGCAGACGCAGGCGGACCTGGCCGCAGAGCGCAACGTGACACTCGTCCCCACGCTCTTCTTCGGGGAAGAGAAGCAGACCGGCCTGCCGCGCTACGCGGACTTGCGGGGATGGATCGAGAGCGGGTTGGATGATTGAGGATGTATATACATCGTATAGACATCATCGTGTAATCCTCACAAGCTTCCTCCTATTCCCGCCTCCCGCAAGGACTTCCACTTGGGAAGCGTGCACGTCGAACTTCCCCGCCAGGAACTTCACGAGTGCCGCGTTCGCCTTCCCTTCCTCCGCCGGCGCGGCGACATCTACTTTGATGCTCCCATCCTCCATCTTCCCCCGCAGCCGCGATTCCGGCGCGTTGGGGCGCACGCGGAGGGAAAGGGTGACCGAACCTTCCCGTTGCAACGTCTCCTGCAGATCTTCAATCATAGTAACAGTATACAAAAGAAGCTCCTGTGCACGAAGCACAGGAGCGGACGGCACGGACTTCTTCAGCTGCGGCGGTAGTACTTCGGCAATTGGACCGGCGCACGGCGCTGCTTCGGCTGGGGGGGTAGGGAAGAAGGAGCGGATTGCTGCTCTGTCCTCCTCTCCCTTTTATCGAAGGCGAGGGCCACCGGCAACAACACCAACGAAAGAACCATGGACAACAGCAGGCCTTCCATAAGATATCCTCCGAACGACGTGAGAAAAGAACGGCCGATGAAAGAATGGTATCACTATGTGATGATTGATCAATACGTCAACGCAGCTGTCCTTTCCTCCACTTTTCGATCTCCTTATGGTTACCGGAGAGGAGGACGGGGGGGACCTTGCTGCCGCGGAACTCCTCCGGGCGGGTGTAGTGGGGGTACTCCTTCTTGCGCCCGAGGGAGGGGGAGAAGCTTTCCTCCTGCGCAGATTCTTCCTTCCCCAGCACGCCGGGGATCTGCCGCGCCACGGCGTCGATGAGGACCATGGCGGGAAGCTCGCCGCCGGTGAGCACGTAATCACCGATGGAGACCTCCTCGTCGATCCACCCGTCGATCACGCGCTGGTCTATGCCTTCGTAGCGGCCGCACAGGAGGAGGAGCCAAGGCTTGGTGGCCAGGCGTTCCGCCTTCGCTTGCGTGAGCTTCTTCCCTCGGGGAGAGAAATAGATGCGGTGCGGCTTGCGGCGTGGAAACTCCTTGCGCCCCTCTTCGGTCACTTTCTCGATGGCGTTCACCAGCACATCCGGCCGCATCACCATTCCCGCGCCACCGCCGTAGGGAGAATCATCCACCTGCTTGTAGTTCCCCAAGCCGTACTGGCGCAGGTCGTGGAAGCGGATACCCAGCAGCTTCTCCCCCTGCGCGCGCGCAAGGATGCTCTCAGTGAGAGGCCCCTGGAACATGGCCGGGAACAGCGTGAGGACATCGATGCGCATGCGAACAGTGTAGCGAAAACCCCTGCCTACCGCTTCTCCGTCCGGTCAATGGGACTCCCAAACATTGGCCATGCGTCCCAAGGTGGTCTCTCCAACCCGATGCGTATTGCGGCGAGGAGGCCTCGCTTTCACCGGTGGCTTCCGAGGTCCTTCCAGTAGGACACGAAAACGGCCGTATAATCCCATCAAAGAATCTTCCACCACAGTTCTTTCCTCATCCTCCTCCGCTTCTTCCTCCCACTCGGCGAGCAACTCGTTCAATCTGTCTCGAATATCGTAGAGGAGACTTTCCGTCTCGGTTTTTAACCCGCCCTTCCGCACTTCCCGCGCACCGCGCGTAACGAGCTTCTGTGCGTCATGGGCAATGGATTCAACACTCTTCTGCCAGTGGCCGTTGTTCTCGGAGTTCTCCGTCATAGAAAAGGGCTGCGATTCTAAAGACAGCACTGCGGAAGTCAACGTGTTTTACGTTCTTCGATGAACGTCATAAAACGGACGGAGGGTATCAATCCTCCTATCCGAGAAGAAAGGTTTGGCATAGGGCGTTCCATGGGTCCGTGGAACGTCTTTTGTCCCTTCCCCAAAAGGATAAACGATCATCATGCGAAGGAGATGTGTAGGAGGGGATCGTGCCGCGAATCCGTCACCCGTAGATTCATGCCATGGCACTGGATGGGACATCGCCGCTGTTCGCGGGACGGTATAGGAATGACTCGGCGCGCTGCGCGCCGTGGGATTACTCCTCGACCGGCGCGTACTTCGTGACCATCAATACCAAGGATCGCATCCCGTGGTTCGGAACGGTGCGGAACGGGATCATGGGTTTATCGGATGTCGGATCCATCGTCTCCGAGGAATGGATGAAAACGCCCACCATACGTCCCTACGTCATCCTGGATGAATGGGTCGTGATGCCGGACCACATCCATGGGATCATCGTCTTACACCGACGACCCGACGGGGAACGGATCATCGATGCATCGCGACATCACGAGTCACCCATGGCGCGGTTCAAACCGCATACGCTGGGTGCAATCATCAACCAATTCAAATCGAAATGCACAAAACGCATATGGGCGGCGGGGTACGGCGGTTTCGCATGGCAACCGCGGTACCATGACCGCATCATCCGGGATGCCGACGCGATGGTCCGCATCCGTGCGTATATCCGTCATAATCCGCGGGTGTGGGGCCGTTCGTCGTAAGGACGTCCCGGCGGAACGTCCCTACCATGACCACGACTACGACCATGACCACGACCATGATCGCACCGTGACATCACACACATCACACAAACTCCTTCATCAGCTCCGTCACGTCCTGCAACGCCACTTCCTCCACCGCCGTGGTCTGCCTGTCTTTCCGCGGCTCCAACTCCTCGTAGAAACTCGGGACGTCTTCGTTGCGGTAGAGGATGCCCGTGGCGATCTTCTGCGACGTGTCCACGGCCAGCGCCCGCGCCTTCTGGAAATCCGAAGGATCGTGGTTAACCGTGGCGACGTCGTAGCACTTCTCCAGCAGGTACTCGTGCGTGGCGAAGGCGTTGTACGTGGGGCAGGCTTGGAGGACATCCACGAACGCGAAGCCGCGGTGCCGGAGGGCGGCCTGGAAGACCTGAACCATCTGCGGGATGTTCCCGGAGAACGCGCGCGCCACGAAGGTGGGTTGGAGCGAGAAGATGAAATCCATGGAGGGGATGGTGCGCTCCGGGATGCCGTTGGGGCTGCTGTTCATCTTCTGCCCCTTGGGCGTGAGGGCGCTCGCCTGGCCGGTGGTGAGGCCGTAGTTGGCGTTGTTGTGGAGGATGAAGGTGATGGGGTAGTTGCTGCGGACGGCGTGCACCAGGTGGCCCACGCCCTCGGAGAAGCTGGCGCCGTCGCCGCCCACCGCGATCACGTGGACCCGGGGATTGGCCAGCTTGGCGCCCGCGGCGAAGGGGATCACGCGGCCGTGGAGGCCGTGGAAGCGGTACCCGCCGATCTTATCCGCCATGTTCCCGTGGCAGCCCACGTCAAAGCAGAGGAGCGCCTGCCACGGCTCGATCTTGCTCTCCACCAGCGCGCGCTTGAGGGCGGTCCAGATGCCGTAGTCGCCGCACCCGTCGCACCACGTGCAGGGTACGGGGGAGGCGTAGTCCTGCATGGTGGGGATGCCGTTGCTTTCCAAGGGGATGGACATGGGAACGAAGGACTTAGGACTGAGGACTTAGGAGGAGGGAAAGGCGATCGAGGAGCTCGTCGTAGAAGAACGGTCGGCCGTCGTACTTGAGGATCTTGTCCGGGATGGCGAGGCCGCACTCCATCCGGATGAGTTGGCCCAGCTGCCCCTGCGCGTTGCACTCCACGAGCGCGGTGCGCTTCGCCTTCTTCGCAAGACGCTCCAGCGTCTCCGTCTTGAGCGGCCACAGGCAGGCGTAGTGCAGGTACGCGACGTTCTTGCCCCGGAGCTCGGGGCTGCGCAGCACATCGAAGATGAGGGAGGCGTTGCTCCCCCAACTGACGAGGAGGAGGTCCAGGTCCCCCGTAGGTTCCCATGCGCCCTCCTTCTCGCCCTCCGCGGTGATGATCTGGGGATCGGGCAGCGCCTGCCGGAGCCCTTCCATCTTGCGCATCCGCTTCTCCATCTGCGCGCGCGCGTTCTCCGCAGTCTCGCTGGAAGCCCCCTCCGGCGTGTGCTCATCGCCCTGCGCGCAGAACGTCGCCGCCTTTGCTCCGGGGAGCCATCGCTTGGAAATGCCGTCGGGAACGGAGGGGTCGTAGCGGTCGGAAGGCTTGAGCGACGCGAGCTCCGCCGGATCCGTCACCAGCTTCCCGCGGCGGAGTTGCGTCTGTGTTTGGTCGTACGGCTGCTGCGTGTAGAGCGCCTCGCCCAACTGCTTGTCCGTGAGGACGATGACGGAGATCTGGTGCTCCTCCGCGATATTGAACGCCTCCGCCATGATGAGGAACGCGTCCTGGCTTCCGCTCACCGCCATCACGCAGCGCGGGAATTCGCCGTGCGCGCCATGGACCGCCATGAGCAGGTCGGCCTGCGCCGTCCACGTGGGCAGCCCCGTGGCGGGGCCCGGCCGCTGTGCGAGGATGAATACCGTGGGGTTCTCGAGGAGTCCGTTGAGGGAAAGCGTCTCGGCCATAAGGTCGAAGCCGCCGCCGGACGTGGCCGTGAGGGCGCGCGCGCCCATGAGCATGGCGCCGGAGACCATCTGCGCCGCCGTGATCTCGTCCTCCGCCTGCTTGATGACCATCCCGGTCTTGTTCTGCTGCTCCGCGATGTACGTAAGGATGGGACTGCTCGGCGTCATGGGATACCCCGCGTACACGCGTACGCCGGCATGGATGGCGCCCAGACCCACGGCATGGTTGCCGGTGAGGAGCAGGTGGTCCTTCCACTTTTCCTGCGCCGCCGGAAGCGTGACCGAGACGGCTCCCGCCGAAGCGTCCGAAAAGCCGTACCCCTCCTCGATGCAGCGCATGTTGAGTTCCAACAGGTCCTTCTTCTTCGCGAAGCGCCGACCGACGAACGTCTTGAGCGCCTCGCGGTCGCACCCCAGCACCTTCCACACGAACGCGGCGATGAGCACGTTGCCCAGGATGGCCTTCGCCTTCAGCTTCTGCAGGATCGTCTCCACCGGAAGGTAGACGACCCGTATCTTCCGCTGTTGCAGAAGCGCTTCCTCTTCCGTGCCGAACTTCCACCCCTGCGTGGAATGGATGAGGATGCCCCCCTCCTTCAGATCCGGGAGGTTCACCTGCAGCCCGTGGTGGTTGAGGGAGACAAGAACGTCCACGCGCCGCTCGCTGCTTCCCAGGAGCGTGTCGGAAACGTCGAGCTGATAGCTGGCATGCCCGCCCTTGATGAGGGAGGGATACTCGCGGTACCCGAAAATGCAGTACCCGGCCCGCTTGAGCCCTTTGGCGAGGACTTCCCCGATGGAATTGATGCCCTGGCCGGAAGCGCCGACGATCTTCAGCGAAACGCGGTTCACAGGTTCCTATCATGAAGGAAAACGGGTGGAGGTGGAAGAGAGAACGTGAAAAAGGGAGTAGGTTGTAGGTGGTAGGTTGTAGTACCTCCATGCAAAGAAGAACAGAGCAATTGCTCAACACTTGTACCACCTACTACCTACCCCCTACTCCCTCCCTTTAATCCTCTCTCAATTCCCTCTAAGCTACGCACAATGCAGAACCCCCTCGTCAGCATCCTCATGCCCACGTACAAGCCCGACGCGCGCTTCCTGCGCGAAGCCGTGGAGAGCGTGCTGGCGCAGACGTACCCGCACTGGACGCTCTTGGTCAACGACGAGCCGACGGATGTGGACACCAAATCGATCATTCAACCGTACCTCGGCGACCCGCGCATCCGGTACGGACGGAATGCGGCGCGCCTGGGGATCGGGGGGAACTGGAACGCCTGCCTCGCCACCGCGCAGGGGGAGATCATCCAGTACCTCTTCCAGGATGACGTGTGGGACCCGCACTACCTGGCCGAGGGCGTGGGCGTGCTCACGCGGGAGAGCGAAACGGGCATGGTGGCGATGGCGCACATCTACCGCAGCGACGACAGCCCTGAGGCGGAACGCTTCCTGCGCGAGGCGGGGTTCGAGGGGATCCGCGAAGCGCGTGTGCAACACCTTCCCGACGGGACGGAGGAGGGGAAGTCCTTCCTGCGGCGCTGGCTGAAGCTGGGGCTGCGCCCCAACCTGGTGGGGGAGCCGAGCTTTGTGATGCTGCACCGTACGGTGACGGACCGCTTGGGGAAGTTCCGGGAGGACCTGCCCCAAGGCCTCGACCTGGAGTACTGGGTGCGCGCACTGCTCGTCACCAACCTGCACGCCGTCGCGCAATCCGCCGGCTTCTTCCGCGTCCATCCCCAAGCCGCCAGCATGAGCAACGATGCGGCGGGTGCGGGCTTGTTCGACCGCCTGCACTGCTTCGAAACCCTCCTGCGCCTCTCCCCCGCCGACCTGAAGGAGGACGTGCGTGCCGCCCTCGTGGAACAGCTCTCCCTCATGGGAGGCAAGTACCGCAGCCGCGTGCGGGGCGGCAGGAAAACCGGGGGATCGGCCATCCTCCGTCTCCTCCCCTTCGTCCTCCGCCACCCCTGGCTCTTCCTCCGCGCCATGGCGCGGATGCTGAGGAAGGGGGCCGCAGAAACGCTCCCGGCGTAAGAATGCTTTGCATTGGCCAGAAGGAGTGCTTTACTGCAAAGGAACATTTGCCATTACCCCCACACGCCATGAAACTGAAGAAACTCTTCGCCGTCGCCGTCGGTCTGGCAATGGATGCCGACCCCCGCGGGAAGAAAGCACTGGATAAAATGCTCCGGAAGCAGAAGGAGAAATTTGAGAAATTGAGCGACAAGGAGAAGGAATTTTTCGACGAGGAGCGCTTGTGGAACCCCTACGGGGATTCCCGCGTGATCGCCGGTACCGGGGAGGAGGACGTGCAGCGGCTCCTGGTGGGCATCGACATCGAGACGCAGGAAGTGCTCCTCGCCGACCGGCTGCGCGAGAAGGGGGAGAAGATCGACGCCCTCCTCATCCACCATCCGGAGGGGCGCGCGCTGGCGGACCTGGAGAAGGTGATGCCCGTGCAGGTGGACGTCCTCCTGCGCTCCGGCGTTCCCGTGAACCACGCGGAGGGGCAACTGCGCCCGCGCATGGACCGCATTTGGCGCGCCATCCACGCGGATAACCTGTTCCGCACGGAACGCGCGGCGGAACTGCTGGGCTTCCCCGCCATGGTGTGCCACACCGTGGCCGACAACTTGGTGTGGAAGTTCATGGAGGACACCATCTGCAAGAAGGAATACGACACGCTGGAGGAAATTCTGGAAGCCCTGCGGGAGATCCCCGAATACAAGCACTACGCCAAGAAGGGCAACCCGCCCATCATCGTGAGCGGCTCCGGGGGGAACCGCCCCGGGAAAATCGTGGCGTCGGAATTCACGGGGGGGACCAACGGCCCGGAGGAATTCCTGGCGGAGCAATCCCGCGCGGGCGTGGGGACCATCCTCTCCATGCACGTGACGGAGAAGACGCTGGAGGAGGCGAAGAAGCACCACGTGAACATGATCCAGTGCAGCCACATGGCCTCCGACGCGGTGGGCGTGAACCTCCTCCTCGACGGCCTGCAGAAGACGGAGAGGAAGCTGGATGTGCTGGAGATCGCGGGGTTCATCCGGGTGAAGAGAGGAGGAAAGCGGTAAGTAGGGAAGGGTAGGACGAGTGATATTGAGGAGTCCGAGGATTCCGAGGATTCCGACGAACCGATGAGAATACCATAGAGCTTCTTCCGGACACTCCTCGGAATCCTCGGAGTCGTCGGCATCTTCTGTAAGCTCGGAACCCACGTACGTTGACAATAGACCTGTCCTTCCCAAAAGGTATACTCATCGCCATGGCAAAGAACCCTCTGTCCCCCGGCCCGCTCCTCCGCCAAACCTGGGCATTCCTCCGCAAGCAGCCCGTGCTGAGCACGACGCTCGTGTGGTTCCTCATCCTCCCCTCCGTTGCGGACGCCTGGATCGGACGCTGGTGGGAAGGGCAGGGACTGCCGGAGACGGCCGCGGCCCTCCGTCCACTCGACGTCATCTCCACGTTCGCCGTGCTCGCGGTGGCGTTCGTGTACCTGTGGGGCTTGAGCTGCGTGCTGTTCGTGGGGAAGCGCATGGTCATCAACCGCGCGGGCAGGACCCGCTCCTCCTTCCGCCGCGTGCGCTCGGACGCCCTCCCCCTGGTGTTCCCCCTCTTCCTCACATCGCTGCTCCAGCAATGCCTCACGTTCTACCGCGCCCTCCTCTTCATGGTCCCCGCTTTCTTGGCCATGTTGCTCATCCGCGGGAACCCCGCGGTGGATGCGCCGGTGAAGGGCATGACGGACTTCACGCTGCTCATCCTCACCCCCCTGCTCATCCCCGCGATCCTCTTCCTCCTCCGCACATCCTTCGCGCCGATCGTCCTCGTATGTGAGGGGAAGGCCTTCCGTGCCGCCCTCAAGCGGAGCCGGGACCTGACGCGCAAACGCTTGCCGCACATCATCGGCTCGCTCCTTGCCCTCCTGGCTGCCACGGTCCTGCCCGCCTCCCTCCTCTCCCTGCTCCTGTGGACGCTCATCCCCGAGGGCTCGGTGCAGATGTACTACATCGGGGACATCGTGGACGCCTCGCTCTCCTCCACCGCCATCCTGGTCTTCCTCCTCTCCATGATCGGACTGTATGGGAAGCTGAAGGAGCTCGCACCGAAGCTGAAGCATGTGGAAGCATGATCACAAAGTCTTCGACGTATAATCATTCAGCACCGACGTTAAACCTTTGATGACGATCTGCGGCGGCATGTCGTGGGCGGAGTACGTGACGCCGAATTCCTCTTCGCTCTTCGGCCACCCGAATACGATGAATCCCGGCGTGCCCAGTTCGCGCAGGAACGCCTCACACTTCTTCTGGATCTCCAGCTCGCTGTCGCTCATGGGGATGGGGGAAAGTCTCCGTAGAATACGCAGATCGTTGAGACAGCTCCATCAAATAGCGAAAGGAATCCGAGGGGGTAAGCAAGCAGCCATTCGGTTTCCTCGGTTTCTTCGGATTCCTCGGCTTCTTCCTTACTTCACTGCCGCCAACACCTTGTCGAACGCCTGGGGATCGTGGATGGCGAGTTCGCTCAACGTCTTGCGGTTGAGGAGAATGTTCTTGGCCTTAAGCCCCTTGATGAATACGGAGTAGGTGACGCCCTGCGCCCGCAACGCGGCATTGAGGCGGATGATCCACAGGCCGCGAAAATTGCGCTTCTTGAGCCTGCGGTCGCGGTAGGAGTTCACACCGGCGCGGATCACGGCCTCATTCGCCTTCACGAACGTCTTGCTGCGCATGCCGCGGTAACCCTTGGCGAGCTTGCGGATCTTCTTGTGTCTCCTGTGCCGGACAATGCCACGTTTTACTCTCATGGGCGGGGGGTGTACGCGTTTTCGAACGCGTGTGAAATGGTGGGGAGAGAGACGAGAACAGAGGAGCTACCGCTCCCAGGGAAGGTTCAGAGGGAGGGGAGGAGCGACCGCAGCGTCTTTTCATTGGTCGGATGCACCATTACGGTGCGTGAGAGGCGCTTCTGGCGCTTATTCTTCTGTAAAAGCAGGTGGTTGCGGCTGTTGCGCTTGAAGGCAAGCTTGCCGCTGCCTGTTTTCCAAACACGCTTCTTTGCGCCGCTGTGGGACTTGAGCTTGGGCATGGACGGCGAAGTATAGCCATTTTGTGGTTGCATGCAAACTCTTTTTTCCCTCTTCTCCGGTTCACTCCTCTATCCCCCCAACCCCTTTCTCCTCCGGAGAAAGGGGCGTACTTCCTGTGCTTGAGCGGCTCCTGAAGCGAAGACAAGAAGTACTCCACAACAGGGAAAATACCCCTCCTCCTTCGGAGGAGGGGTAGGGGTGGAGGAAACAAACACCTACCGCTTCGGCCTCAGGATCGCCATGAACTGGTCCCCTTGGCGCTTCACGTCCTGCTCGATTTCGGCAACATCCAACAGTGTCTGGAGAAGTCCCTTGAGCTTCTGCACGGCGTAATCCTTGTTCGCCAGTTCCCGCCCGCGCAACCGCACGGAGAACTTGACCAGGTGCCGCTCCACGAAGAATTCGCGTGCGCGATCCGCGAGGCGCTCGAGGTCGTGCTTGTCGGTGCGGAATCCGAAGCGGAGCATCTTCACCTCCACCTGCTTGCTGTGGGACCGCTGCTTCTTCTCTTTCTTCTGGAGCTGGTACAGGTAGTGCCCGAACTCCCCGATCTTCACCACGGGGGGGACGGCCTTGGGGGACACTTCGATGAGGTCCAATTCCTGCTCACGGGCACGGGCAAGAGCCACGGGCGTGGCGACCACTTCCGTCCCGCCATCGTCCGTGACCAGCATCACCTCCGGCACGCGGATCTGTTCATTCACGCGCGGACGGCGTTCCTGATGGCGTGGGGGCGGGGTGAAGCGCTGGCGCTGGCGCAGAGAGAGGGAAGGGAAAGACGGCAATACTGTATCACTTTCCTCTGCCGTAGGCCAGTGCTTGTACCTCGACGCGCACCCAGCCTCCCCCCTTCTCCTCCACCTCCAGCGAGGAAACGGAGAGGAACGGCAGCGGCCACAGTTTCTCTTTGAGGAGGACCGTACCTACGGGGCCGCGGGCAAGGGCCATGCCGTCCCGGATGAGGGACGTGCGCTCGAATGTGCGGAGGAATGCCGTGAGTGCGTCGGTGGGGAAGGCGGCGAGCAGGCGCTCTTCCGCGACGAGCGGGTCGCGGAGATACGCCAGCAGGTTGGTGGAGAGGAAGCGCGAGAGGGAGGTGATCTGTTCCGGATTGCCCGCTTCCGAGAGCGCGAGCAACTCCGCACGGTTCTCGGATGTGAGGGCGTCTTCCACCGTGAGCAGGCCGGCAAGACGCAGCAGGGTGGTGAAGTCCCCCAAGTCTTCGTCGCGCAACTGCATGGTGAAGCGGAGCGTGCGCCGGACGAGCGGATCGGAAACGCCTTCCACTGCCGCCGGTTCCGGCTCCCCCAGAACAATGGGCGTCACGTCCTTCACCCTGCCGTCCGCCCTCCACGCGTCGAGGACGGCATTGAGGAGGGCGATGGCGCGCGCGCCGTCCCCCCCATCGGGGAGCACGAACAGGCGCAAATCCTCTTCCATGGTGCCGCCGGCGATATCACCGGTGAGGCGCAGCGCTTGGGTTTGCTTCGTGAGGATGGCGAGGCGGCGCTCCAGCGTCGCCACTTCCGCCGCCAGGGGCAGCCCCTGCTGTTGCACCGTGCGCAGCGTCTCCACATGCTCCTGCACGAGAAGGCCGGCAAGGACCAACAGTCCTACGGTCGCCGTCCACAGAAGGGCCGTTCGCGTTCGCGCCGGTTGTGGGCCGGGGGCGGAAGGGGGGATCGGGTCCGCGGCCGTTGGGGGAAACTCAGAGATCATCGGAGGGTGAGGACGATACGGAAGGGGGAGTGCATGCTCCCGTCACTCTCCTCCACGCGCTGAAAGAGGGGAGGTTTGACCGCGGTGACGGAGGGGAGGCGCCGCAGCTCCTCCGTGAACTGCGCGAGCACGGTCATGCTGCGCGGCCCCACGTTGCGCACGTCGCCCGTAAGGGTGAGCGTGTCTTCAACGCCCGGAGTGAAAATGTACTGCCCGATGGCAATTGTATCCTGTTCGGAAACGAGGGATGCCGCCAGGTTCCGCAGTTGTTCCCGCAGGGCGGCCAGCGGAAGGAGGTCCCCGCGGCAGAGCTTGAGCGCGTCGTATGCAGGGTCGGTGACGGAGAGGAGACCCCTGTCCCTCTCCTGTTCGCGGTGGAGCAGCTCCGCATTCATCCGCTCTTGCGTCAGGCGCAGGCTGTGCACGTCGCGAAGTTCGCCGTTCACCTCCACCTGCGCGAGCGCGGGCAGCACGATGGAAAGCGAGAGGGAGAGGAGCGAAACGAGCACGGCTGCGAAGACGAAGATGGGCATCGCCAGCCCCGGGAGGAGGTTGGCGAACGCGGGTTCGTCGGAAGGGATGGCGGGTGAGGTGTTTGGCATTGGTTTTCTTGATAGTATAGCGGAAAAGGAGGATTTGGAGAAGGAGGGAATACTTGACAGAGAGAAGATGCAGAAGAAGCAGAAGATGCAGAGGATACAGAGGAGCTATCAATCGAGAAACGTGGAGCAGCAATCTTCTGTTTCCTCTGCATCTTCTGCTTCCTCTGTATCCTCTCTTCCCTCCTATCTTTTCCCCCACCCGCTCTGTACCATGGAAACATCTCTACTCCCTGAACCGTGGAAGAGCTCCTGCAGAAAATCAACGACCTGCAGTCCGCCGTGAACACGGGGAAGGACTCTCTTTGAGGGAAGGAACGTCCCAGCACAGATCGCCGAACTGGAGCGCCAGACGCTGGAGCCTTCTTTCTGGAATGACCAGAAGAATGCGCAGGGGGTGTTCGCGAAACTGAAGGGATTGAAGAAGCTGTGGGAACCGGTGTCCTCCATCGCGCAGGGCCTCCATGATCTCCGGGAACTCACGCAGCAAGCGGAGCCGGGCGACGCCCCCGCCCTGGAAGCGGAGTATGCCGCGCTGGAAGGGCAGTGGAAGAAAACGGAAGTACAGCTCTACCTGGGCGGCGAGTTCGACCTGGGCAACTGCTACCTGACGGTGAGCAGCGGCGCGGGCGGCACGGAGGCGCAGGACTGGGCGCAGATGCTGGTGCGCATGTACCTGCGGTACTGTGAGCGTCAGGGATGGGAAACCAAGCTGCTGGAGAAGACCGACGGACAGGAGGCGGGCATCAAGACCGCCACGTTCCACGTGTCCGGCGAGATGGCGTACGGGAACTTGAAGTGCGAGCGCGGCACGCACCGCCTGGTCCGCCTCTCCCCCTTCAACGCCAAGAACCTGCGGCAGACCAGCTTCGCGCTGGTGGAAGTGCTGCCGGAGATCGAGGAGACGGGGGAAGTGGAGATCGGCCCCAACGACTTGCGCGTGGATACCTACCGCAGCGGGGGGGCGGGCGGACAGAACGTGAACAAGGTGGAGACGGCCGTGCGCGTCACCCACATCCCCACGGGGATCGTGGTGGCCTGCCAAACGGAACGCAGCCAGCTCCAGAACCGGCAGCAGGCCATGAACATGCTGCGCGCGAAACTCCTGGAGAAGCAGCGCCGCGAGGAGCAAGAGCAGAAATCGGAACTCAAGGGCGCCACGAAGAGCGCGGACTTCGGGCAGCAGATCCGCTCCTACGTGCTCCACCCGTACCAGATGGTGAAGGACCTGCGCACGGACACCGAAACGAGCGATACCGAGGGCGTGCTCGACGGCGATATCCAACGCTTCATTGATGCGGAGTTGAAACGGGGGTGAGGTAACAAAAATGGCGCCTCATGGAGGCACCATTCTCGTTATCTGAATGAACCGGACGATTAGAGATCGTACGGGCGGACCGTGACGCGGCCGTTGTCCTTGGCGCGCTTGCCGGCCATGGCCAGAGCCTTCTCCAGGTAGGCGGATGCGGCCTCCGGGAAGTCACCGGCTGTCATCATTCCTTGCTTCTTGAGTAAATCCTTGATCGCAGATGCGACGACGTAGCTCATAAAGATGGGGAAAAGAGATAAATCGAGAGGATTGTAGGGTGCATAAGGCCTTCTGCAAGTGAAATTTGCTCAACTCTTGATCGGTTAGGTGAATGGGTGAAGAATTCGCATACTATGACTTTTGAGCTATATGAAGCCATAAAGTAAGTGTTTTTGAACATCATCAGGGAAGATATGCGGATAAAAGTCAATGTCTTGGCGGACAGATCTGCCTATCTTCCTTGGTAAACAAGTTCTCGAATCCTCACCAAATTATCAGAGACTTTCACGTATCCTTCGCATCAGTGGAACGGATACGGAACCGCTCTTTTTCACGGAAGACTCGCGCATTCGAGCTCCGTGTTCACGGAGATATGCCTCATAATAGACCAAACGAAACGGACCATAAGGCTTTGTTGAAGTCACCGTACCCTTATTATGCTGTTCAATTCTTTTGGGCAAATTATTTGTCGATCCCTTGTAGAAATACTGAGGATCTTTCAGGCTTTGGAGAACATAGAAGTACCACATAAAATGAATGGCGGTGCCACGTCGCTCTGGAGTGAGGAAGTGGCGGTGCCACGTCGCTCTGGAGTGAGGAAGTGGCGGTGCCACGTCGCTCGCGAGCGACGTGGCGGTGGGAGAGGGATTCGAACCCTCGAACCCCTTGTGAGGGTTACGCGATTTCGAGTCGCGCGCCTTCGACCACTCGGCCATCCCACCACGGGATAGTCTACAACATACGAAGGGAGGAGACACGACAGAGTATCCGCGTACAACCCCCGCGTGTAGACTGTCTTCCGATGCGCAAGAGCACCCTTGCCCTCTTCTGCTGCCTCCCCCTCTTCTTTGCCGCATGCGCGCGGGAGGAAGCGGCGACGCAGGAAGAGCAATGGATCATCAGGAAGATAGGAATCAGCGCGGGAACCATGCTCCAACCGCAGGACCGGTTGTTGCTGCGCGACCGCTTCGAGGTGGGCGAGCGCGAGTTGGTGGCCGTGGTGGAAGTGCAGGCCGGCGGCGAGCCCCGCACCGTCCACGCGCAGTGGTACATGCCGGATGCGTCCGCGCCCATGCTGGGCGAGACCTCGGTGGAGCTGCCGGCGGGCGGCTCGCAGACACGCCTCTCCTTCGCCAACCCCCAAGACTGGGAAGCTTCCCCCTACCTCCTCACCGTCCAAGTGACGGAGGGGAACAGCCTTCATCCGCTCTCCTCCGCCAGCTTCCCCTTCTTCATCGGCATGTCGGATGCGGAAATCCGGGCATACTGGGACGCGCAGAACGACGCGCAATGGCGCGCGCTGGAGCGGACGGAACAGCTCGCACCGGAAGGGGAAGAGGAGGGGCGGCTGCGGGACGCGGCCGCGCGCGAACTCTCCACGGAAGCGCCGCTCCTTGCCTTCCGGGGGGACCTTACGGGTGACGGTGACGGCGAGTACCTGTTCCTGGATACACGCGGCCAGCCTCCTTTTGCGCAGCCCCGTTCCCCCAACGTCCTGGTCCATGCCACGGTTCGGCGCTTCGTGGTGCTGGACGGGGAAGGGAGTGCCCTCCTCCGCTGCACGGAGGAAGAAGGCAAGCGCATCCTGCGCAACGCTCAAGGACCCATCGGAAGGGCGCTCCCGGCAGAAGGCGGCGTGCGTCTTTCCCTCTCTCCCTCCCTGCGGCTAACGGTTTCCTGGGAAGAGGAGGGGAAATCCTGTTCCACGACATTGCTGGGGAAGGAGGACGGGTTCGGGGAGGAAGCCGGCGTGCAGTGCTCCGCCCTCTCCGGGGAATCATCCGCCGCCTCGGAATAGGAGAGACCTAACGTATAGACATTGTCTATACAATCAATTTTCATTTTGCATTTCGCATTTTGCATTTACATTCTTCATTCTACATTCTTCATTTTTCATTTACATTCCCCTCCTCTCCCCCGGCTCCGGCATCCGCACGCCTAACGCCCGGTAAATATCCTCTTCTTCCTTGCTCGCCACCACCTTCTCGCCTTCGAACAGCCCGTACTCGTTGAGCTTCCAACCGCGCTGGATGGCGCGCTTGCGGAGCGCGATGTTGTGTTCCTTGTCGCCCGTAAAGTAGAGGAGCGCCGCTCCCCACTGGTCCGGTTGGACGAAGCGGATGTCCACGCGCAAGCCGGATTTCAAGTCGAACGACACTTTGGTGCCGCCGTGCGCCACGATGTGTGAGACGATGGGCAGCGCCGCCACGGCGTCCGCGGCTTTCCCGGGGTCTTTGCCCACCGCCACGATGTCCACGTCGCCCACGGTTTCCTTGCGTCGCCTAAACGACCCCGCCGCCTCCGCGCGGTCCACGCCCGGAACGGCGCGGAGTGTCTTCAGTAATTCCTCCACATCATCCTCCACGTCCGCGCGCGGGAACCTCTTCGACCGCTCCTCCACGTTGCGCGCATTCTCCAGGATCTTCTTCTCCATCACGTCCGAAAAGCGGGGGAGTGAGCGGATCTTCCCGGCCTCCGCCGCTTTGATGAGGTCCGCGACGGTCCGGATGCCCAATTCCTTCTGGAGAAGGCGCGCTCGCTTGGGGCCAAGGTCCTCCACTATGAGGAGAGCGGGGGAAATCCCTCCCTGTTGGGCGATGAGGTCATCCAACGCCTTGATCCTCCCCGTCTCGCGGTACTCCAAAATCTTCCCCGCAATCGCCTCGCCGATGCCGGGCAGTTCCATCAATTCCTTCTCGCTCTTCACCGTGCCGATGTCCTGGGGAAGGTCTTCAATGACCTTCGCCGCCTTGAAGTACGCAGCCGGCTTGAACTGCACGCCCTGCTCCTGAAGGAGGATGCCGATCTGACGCAGCAGGCCTGCAATGATCCTATTCTGCCGCACACCACAAGCATACCCGCCCACGCTTGGTGAGCGAAGTGTGTTGATAATCCGTGCGGCAAATGATCTATCCCCCTACACCATAGAAGAGGCCGGCCCTCAGACTCCAAGTGGAGCGAGGGCCGGCAATTGGCAGAATTGAGTGTCACTCTTTGTCGAGCAAGTCTTTCCCGTCAAAGATGACCCGTCCTTGTTGCACACAGAAATGCTGCGTCACACGCTTCCTTTTCATTTTCCTCTGACAGCGCGGGCAGGTAACTTCGGTGTTGGCGTACATCTTCTGACTGGACAACTTCCTCTCGCGACTGAGCATTTCAACACTCATCGAACCATCCTTATTGAAACTGCCAACAGATCTGTCTCGAACCATTTATGACTTCAAACAATGAAGCCGAGAGACAGATCACTTGCCACAATATGTGAAAGATCAATGACGAGAAACCTGCTTCTGTTTTCGTTCCAAAGATTCCGCCCAGGCGCTCGCACGAGGCGAACGTCTGGGCGGGGGAGTCTTGAAACATCAAGACTCGTTATCGTCGGAGGCCTCTCTCTCCTCACCCAAGCTTCGAAAATGACGGGGATGATGTGCCCGCTCGAGAAGCGGACAGCCCTCGAGATTGCCGCACCGGTGCCGATCCGGACAATCTTCACATTGCTTGTGGGCAATTTGCCCACGCTGGGTCAAAATGATCATTACGTAACCTCCGATCCTCTTCCCAATACAGCGAGCCACGTCCTCGTAGCTCCTTTTTGTCCATATCTGTCTGAGAAGCAGGTTTCTCATCACTAGAAAACGGTGATTCCAAGGAACTTGAGAGATACCCGCATTCGTGCGGTTATAGATTAACCGCAATGTTATGTTAGTTTTTGTCAACTTGTCAAGGAAGGGGGTGCACCACCCATCGTTTGTGACTGCGGGCAGCGGAAAATCCTATGTCCCCTCCTGCCAGCTGCCCAGGTACTTCTTCTGTTCCTCCGTCAGTTCATCGATCGCGATTCCCATCACCTCCAGCTGCGTGCGGGAAATGAAATCGTCGATGTCCGGGGGGAGCGTGATGACCGTGGCTTTCATCTTTCCCTTGTTCTTCACCAGGTACTCGCACGCCAGGGCTTGGCCGCAGAAGGAAAGGCTCATGACCTCGCTGGGGTGGCCTTCCGCGGAAGCGAGATTGACCAACCGCCCCTCGCCCGCGACATAGATGACCTTCCCCGACGGCATGAGGTACTCATCCAGGTAGTGGCGGACGCGCCGCTTGCCCTTGGCTTTCTTCTCCAGCTCCGCCAAGTCGATCTCGCAGTCGAAGTGGCCGGAGTTGGCCAGCACCGCGGCGTCCTTCATCTTCTCCATATGGGCGACGGTGATGACGTGGATGTCTCCCGTCACCGTGATGAAGAGATCGCCGAGCCGAGCCGCATCCTCCATTTTCATCACCGTGTGGCCGTCCATGGCCGCCTGGAGCGCCTTGAAGGGATCCACCTCCGTGACGATGACACGCGCGCCCAGCCCTTCCGCCCGCATCGCGACGCCTTTGCCGCAACTCCCGTACCCGGCGACCACCACCGTCCTGCCCGCCACGAGGATGTTGGTGGAGCGGAGGATGCCGTCGAAGGTGGATTGGCCGGTGCCGTAGTAGTTGTCGTAGAGGTGCTTGGTCTTGTTGTCGTTCACCGCGATCATGGGGACTTTGAGCGCACCGTCCCGTTCCATGGCGTGCAACCGGATGATCCCCGTGGTGGTTTCCTCGCACCCGCCGATGAGGTTGGGGAGGAGTTCCGGATGCTTGGTGTGGAGCAGCGTGACCAAATCGCAGCCGTCATCGATGGTGATGTGCGGCTTGGTGGCCAGCACCTCTTCCAAGTACTTGTAGTAATCCTCCTTCGTCTCGCCCTTGTACGCCCAAACCGACACGTCCTTCTCCTCCGCAAGCGCGGCGGCTACGTCGTCCTGCGTACTGAGGGGGTTGCACCCGGTGATGGCCACCTTGGCGCCGCCCGCCACGAGCGTACGGACCAGAATGCCGGTCTCCTTGGTCACGTGGAGCGCCATGCCGATGGTGAGGCCCTGGAAAGGCTTCTCCCCGGCGAAGCGATCGCGCAGCTTGAGGAGGGCGCCCATACGTTTTTCGGCGATCTCCAGGTTCAGGCGGCCTTGTGCCGCGAGAGAGGGGTCTTTGATGGAGGACATAGTGTTAGTCTAATTGAAAATGCAAAATTGGAAATTGAAAATGCAAGAAGCAGCTCTCTGACGAGAAATACTTCCAACATTTTGCATTTTTCATTTTCAATTTCTCCGTGTACCGATATACGTGATCACGGCAACGCGGGCAACGATTCGCCATACGTCGTCTCCGCCCTTCCCATCACGTCATTCAGGTCTATGGCGTCGATGAGCGTCCCTTCCTGCTCCACGACGAAGGAGGCGAGGGAGCCGCCCAGCATGGCGCACTGCTTGAGGCCCCACTTGGCGGCGAGGCCGGTGAGGAAGCCCGCGCGGAAGGCGTCGCCTGCGCCGGTGGGATTGACGGTCTTGTCGGGCTTGCAGGCGGGCAGCACGATCTCCCCCTTGGGCGTGTACACCGTGCAGCCTTCCTCCGCCTGCGTGATCACCAGGAACGGCGCGTGCTCCAGGAGCTGCTCGATGGCGAAGGAGGTCTTCTTGCTGATGAGGCTCCACTCGTACGCGTTGGCGATGACACCCGCGGACTTTTCGATGGCGCGCACCAGTTCCTCCTCGGCGAACGCCAGCACCTGCTGGCCGGGGTCGAACAGGTAGGGGACGGCGTACTGCTGGCACCAGGCCATGGTCTGCATCATCACTCGCGCATCGCGGGGGCTGATGACGGCGTAGTGGAGGTCGTCGCGCTCCTCGGAGAGGTCCGGAAAGGAGCCCGCGGCGTCCGCGCCGGGATGGAAGAACGTGATCTGGTGCTCCTGGGAATCCGTGGCCACGATGGCCGTGGACGTGGCGTAGCCGCGCTGCACTTCCACGCGCTTGGTGGAGATGCCCCGCTCCTCGAGCAGCGCCGTGTAGGAGCCCGCGTCATGCCCCACCGTCCCCACGAGGAGGGGCTCCTGGTTGATGAGCTTGAGGTTCCACGCGATGTTCGCCCCCGTGCCGCCGTGGTGGCGCGCGAAGCGCGTGGTGACGAACGCCATGGAGAGCTCGTCCAGATGGGCGGGATCGATGGCCTCGGGGAAGGACCCGTCGTACTGGAGGAGAAGGTCGTAGGCGATGGAGCCGGAGACGAGGATCTTCATGCAATGGGGATTGTGCCTGTTCAGGAAGCGTCATGCAAAGGACTTAGGACAGAGGACTTAGGACAGAGGAAGACGAAGTAAAAACGAAAATGGAAAGGGAATTCCATTCCTAAGTCCTAATCCCTAAGTCCTAAGTCCTCTTCTCCGATTCCCGCATAACCTCTACACTCCGTCCCGTGAAAATAGCTGTAGTTGGCACCGGCTACGTGGGCCTCGTCTCCGCCGCATGCTTCGCGGAGCTGGGGCACAGCGTGGTGGGCGTGGACATCGATGAGAAGAAAATCGCCATCCTCCAAGGCGGCAAGAGCACCATCTATGAACCGGAGTTGGAAGAGCTCATCCAGCGGGGGCTGGCAAGCGGCCTCTTGAGCTTTACCACGGACCTCATGAGCGTCCTCCCGCAGGTGGAAATCGTCTTCTCCGCCGTGGCCACGCCGCCGGGGGAAGGATACAAGGCGGACCTCCGCGCGGTGTTCACGGTGGCGGAAACGGTGGCGAGGAACGCGGAGAAGGACCTCATCTTCGTGAACAAGTCCACCGTGCCCGTGGGGACGGGGGAGAAGTGCGAGGAGAGGATCGCCGCCATCCTCCGGGAGCGCGGCAAGACGTTCTCCATCCCCGTCGTCTCCAATCCGGAATTCCTCCGCGAGGGGCTGGCCGTACCGGACACCCTCATGCCCGACCGCATCGTGGTGGGGATCAACCCTTCGACAAGCTCCCATTCGACAAGCTCAGGGCAGGCAGGGCAGGTGGATTGTCAGAGGGCGCGCGAAATGATGGAGGAGCTCTACCGGCCGCTCACGCGCGTGGGGCGCCCTCTCCTCTTCATGAACCGCGAGAGCGCGGAGATCGTGAAGTACGCGAGCAATTCCTTCCTCGCCACCAAGATCAGCTTCATCAACATGCTCACCGCCTTCACGGAGAAGACCGGCGCGAACATCCGGGACATCGCAGCGGGGATGGGGCTGGATAACCGCATCGGCCCCAAGTTCCTGCACGCGGGCATCGGCTACGGGGGGAGCTGCTTCCCCAAGGATGTGAAGGCGCTGCTCCAGACCGCCAAAGAATACGGCGTCTCCTTCGACATCGTGGAAGCGACGGACCGCGTGAACACCGCCCAGCGCTTCCGCTTCTTCGACAAGGTGCTGGCGGCGCTTCCCCCGCAGGCAGCCGTGGCGCTGTGGGGATTGAGTTTCAAACCGCGGACGGACGACATGCGGGAGGCGCCGAGCCTGGATTTCATCCCTCTCCTCCTCAAAGCCGGCCATACCGTCACGGCGTACGACCCGGCAGCCGCGGAAAACACCAAGAAGTCCTTCCCCACGGAGATCCGCTACGCCTCTTCACCCATGGAAGCCGTGGCGGGCGCGGACGCCCTGGTCATTCTCACCGAATGGGACCTGTTCCGCGGGCAGGACCTGAAGGAGGTGAAGAAAGCCATGCGGGGAGCGGACGTCTTCGACGGACGGAACGTGTACGAGCCGAAGGAAGTGGCGGAGGCGGGGTTGAAGTACTGGGGGATTGGGATTGGAAATGAGAAATGAAAAATTTGAAATGCAAAATGAGCCATGCGGCTGACAGTACTCCTTGAATTTTGCATTTTACATTTCCAATTTTGCATTCCAAAATACTCCTCTCACAGGCACAATCTCTGTTGTATGAAGATTCTCCTCACCGGAGCCGCCGGCTTCATCGGCTTCCACGCCGCACAAGTGCTCCTCGCGCGCGGCGACGAAGTGGTGGGCTACGACAACTTCAATCCCTACTACGACCCCAAGCTGAAGGAAGCGCGCGCCGCGCAACTCGCGGGAAAGAAGGGATTCACCATGGTGCGAGCGGACATTTTGGAACGCGAGAAATTGAGAGAGGCAATGAAAGGATGCGACCGCGTGTGCCATCTGGCCGCGCTCGCCGGCGTACGCTACGCCTTCGACCATCCGGATGAGTACGTCGACACCAACATCCGCGGTTTCTTCAATGTGATCGAGGAGGTGCGGCTGCAGAAGATCCCCGGCCTCATCTACGCCTCCTCCAGCTCCGTGTACGGGGGCAACACCAAGATGCCGCTCGCGGAAGAGGATCGTACGGACAATCAGCTCTCCCTCTACGGGATGAACAAGAAGGACAACGAGCTCATGGCGCACGTCTACCACTCCCTCTACGGCACCGCCGTCACGGGGCTGCGGTTCTTCACCGTCTACGGACCGTGGGGCAGGCCGGACATGGCGCTCTTCCTCTTTACGGACGCCATCCTCCACGACCGCACCCTCCCCATCTACGGACGGGGGAAGATGCAGCGCGACTTCACCTACGTGGACGACATCGTGGCGGGGATCGTGGCCTCCATAGACAAGAACTATCCGGAGGAGGTGTTCAACCTGGGTTGCGGCCGCACGGAGGAGCTGATGGACTACGTGGCCGCGATCGAGAAGGCCTGCGGCAAGGAAGGGAAGAAGGAATTCCTCCCCATGCAGCCGGGCGACGTGGTACGCACGGAGGCGGACATCGCGAAAGCGAAGAGGATGCTGGGCTTTGACCCCAAGACGCAGATCAAGGATGGCGTGCCGCGGTTCGTGAGCTGGTACCGCGAATATAACAAGATCTGATCCTCACACATTCATCGGAAGTTCACCCATGCCGATAATACGAAGGCGGCGCGACACGGTTTTCACCATGTCGCGCCAAGTGGTATCGCTACAAGCTTCCGCATGCCTTCAGTCTGACTGGTGGCACATCTCCTTGATAGCACGGTACCACCACGTCCCCTGGAGAGAGGGGCAGCCACCCCTTCGGCGTTCCGAGATGAGGCTCCTCGGAAGAATACATGAATCGATTGAAGGGAAAGTCGTTGAGTCCCAGAGCATGCAGTTCCCTGTAAGACTTCACTTCCCCACCAAACACATACCGGACGAGGAGCCGACGTGCTTCCGGCTCAGCACACTGGCTGGTGCCGGTCAGCAGGGAAACAAGCTCCCAGATCTCTACCGCTATGACACCTTCCGATATTGCGAGGTGTTCACTAGCAGGGTTTGAGAGGCTCTGCTCTTGCATGCCCTCTCCATTGTACGACCGCACAATCCAATGCCTGTGTAATAGTGTAGCCATGGCATTCTCTCCGCAGTAATGGAAGGATCAACGAACCACTTTATAGACTGTACAATTACTGAGTATTTGTGTCAAGTAGCATCAACCGTGTCACGAGAAGCCCCCAGGAAGGGATAAAACATTCGCGCGGGACGTTCGTGACGTGCTATACAGTCCGCGTGCAGAACAAGCGCGCGGCTCTTTTGGCGGCGGCGGAGAGGGAAGAACTTGCATCGCAAGCCGCGGATCTTTTCGATGGCATCCATCGGGATCAGACGCTGTACCGCCGCTTGCTCCGCAAATGCATGCGGCACGCCATCGCTCCGGAGCTGTTCGACGATACGCAGAAGAAGGCGCTGTTGCACAACATGGCCCACGTCGCCGATCTCCACGAAGAGAGGAGCGAGAGGAAAATCCACGATATGTTGCGGGAACAACACCGTGCGCTCGTCGCCAAGGTGCTGTTCGCCCTCGATGCCGTCTTCCACTACTTCCCCAAGAGCCGGCACACGAAGATGCTCCGCCGGAATGTAAGGGCGTGCCAGGAATCGGTGAACGGAAAACTCCCCGCCTCCACACCTTCCACCATCACCACGACCATGGACATGCTCCGGCAAGTCCTCTCCGCGGGAGAGGCACCGCCTCCTACTCCTTCAGCCACACTTCCACCGGAGCGTCCGCCGCGCGGGACCATCCGGGCACCCGCTCGATATCCTCGCACGCCTCCAGACACACCGCCGCCTGCGCCCCTTCCAGGAGCGACTGGTGGTAACGGCGAAGCGTGAAGGCGGCTTCGTACTGCCACTCGTGGCCAAAGGGCCCCGCAACGAGGACCATGCCGTCTTTCCCGCGCGCGGCGATGGCCGTGAGCACGGAGCGGGCGGGAGAAGGGGTGAGCTGCGGGGGGAAGAGCAAGGCGCACAAGAGCGTGATGAGCGTGACGGGGACAAGGATGGCGAGCGGCCTCTTCCATGCCTTGCGGAAGAAGGTGAGGGTGCCGTAGAGGAAGAGCGGGGTGAAGAGGATGGCGTAGTACAGGCGGAATGAGATGAAGATGAAGGCCGCCACGAGCGCCATGCTCAGGAGCACACCCCAATCCTTCTTGAGGAGCAGGCCTCCCATGCCCGTGAGCCCCAGGATGATGCTGCCCCCCACGCTCCATGTTTGGAAGAGGCTCGTCGCCCACGTGAGCAACGGGAGACCGGCGTTCTTGCTCCCCGCGCGCAGCCAACTCGCCGCAAGGAGGGGGTCGGAAGCGGTGTAGAGCACCACGAGGACCACGGGGCCAAGCAGGAAGAGAACGCGCGCCCAGAGCGGCAGCTTCCCCATACGGAACAGGAGGGCTGCTATGGGAATGTAGAGCAGCGCCAGGTACGAGGTGAAGAGGGAAGCGAGCCACAGGAGCGCCGCGCCGAACGCGTGCCAGGCGGTCCAGCGTTGGGGAGCGCGGCGCGCGTCCGAGAGGAGGACGAGGAGGAGGAACCCCTGGAGCGCCGTGAGCGGCGCCATCATGATGGTGCCCGCCTGCAGGAGCACGGCGGCGGAGAGGAGCCACGCACCCATCGCCGCCACGCGCTGCTCGTTGGACATCCCGCGCGCCATGCGCAACACGAGCCACGCCGCCTGCACGAGAAGCGTGGCGAAGACGATGCGCCACAGCGCCTCCTGGAACGGGAAGGAGGACGTGAGGGAGAGGAGGTACCGGGCGAGCGGGGGATGGGGATAGGGGATGTTGAGCAGGTACTTCGCCTCGTCCGTGCGTACGCCGCCCAGCGCCTGCATTCCCGCGAGGAGGAAGGCGTACCCCTGGAGCACGATGGCGAACATCACTTTTCGCATGGCCGCGTTTCGAAGGTGGAGAGGGAGAGGATGAGGCACGCGGACGACCGGGGATTGCGCCGGTGTTCGCGGTACACGAGCCGCACGTGGGAAGGCGCCACCTCTTTGATCTGCAAGTCGGAGAGGAGCCAGCCCTGCCGCGAGGTGAGCTGCGTGAGCGCCAGCTCCGTGCGGTGGCGGAGCGTGGCATCCAGGTAGAGCGGCGCGATCGCCCATGCGCGCCGCGCAAACGGCATGGCCAGGCCGAGGAGGAGGGTGAGGAAGAGGAGTGCCGGAAGAAGGTGGTTCCTGCGTTTCATGGGAAGAGCCGCGCGGGGACGGCCTCAAGGACGGTGAGGAGGAACTGCAGTTGCACGCGCAACGACATCTTACTCTCCCCGTGTGTGCGCGTGCGGAACGTGTATGGCAGCTCCGTGACGGGTGTGGAGCGCGGAATGCGGACGAGGATGTCGAAGAGGATCTTGAAGCCGTGCGGATGGAGCCGCGGCGCCACGCGCAGCGCGATCTCCCGCGACACCGCGAAGAAGCCGCTCATGGGGTCCGTCACGCGGACGCGGCAGAGCCTCTTGGCCATGTCCGTCGCCAGCCTGCTCATCCACTGCCGCCGCTCATCCCACTTGCCCACGCTCCCCCCCTCCACGTACCGCGAGCCGATGGCCAGCCCTCCCTTCCCTTCCACCGCCCGGCAGAGCGAGGGAAGCAGCGTGTAATCGTGCTGACCATCCGCATCGGTCACTCCCAACACCTCTCCCTTCGCCGCCAAAAAACCCTCGATGACGGCCGAGGAAAGCCCCCGCCTCCCCACGCGGCGGATCACGCGCACGCGGTCGTTCCCCGCGGCCAATTCCTCCGCCACCCGCCAGGTGCCGTCCGGCGAATCGTCATCCACGATGATGATCTCATGCGGGATATCTTTCAGGATCCCCTGCAATTCCGGCACGACGCGCGGAATATTCTCCGCCTCGTTGTAGGTGGGAAGAATGAGGGAGAGCATCGAGGTGATAGTGTAACGGGAAATGGAGGTAATTGTTAGTGAGGGTAGGAAATGCAAAATTGAAAATGCACAATGCACGGTAATATGCCGCACATTTTGCATTTTGCATTTCCCATTTTCCATTTACTCCGGTCTACGATTGCGGGCACAATCTCCCTACATGAACATACTCGTAACAGGCTCATCCGGCACCATCGGCACGCGGTTGTGCGAAGTACTGCTCAAGCGGGGGGACAACGTGATCGGCGTGGACTGGGTGGCGAACAAGTGGCAGGAGGACGTGGAGGCCGTGACCCAGCACGTGGATTTGAGGGATGAGGCCGCCGTGGAAGAGATCCGTTTGCCGGAGGATATTGACGCCGTGGTCCACCTGGCCGCCAACGCCCGCGTATACGAGCTGGTGGAGCACCCGGACCGCGCGCGGGATAATTTCGTGACGCTCTTCAACGCGCTGGAGCTCGCCCGCAAAAGGGGCATCAAGAGGTTCCTCTTCGCTTCCTCCCGCGAGGGGTACGGGAACATCCGCGCGGAACGCTACACGGAGGACCTGGTGCGCGTGGAGCACTGCGAGAGCCCCTACACCGCGAGCAAGGTGGGAGGGGAGGCGCTCGTCCAGGCATACACGCGCTGCTATGGGATCGACCATGTGATCTTCCGCTTCTCCAACGTCTACGGCATGTACGACGATTCCGTGCGCGTCGTCCCCCTCTTCATCCGTCGTGCCCGCGCCAACGAGCCCCTCACGGTGTTCGGGAAGGACAAGTGCCTGGACTTCACGTACATCGACGACACCATCGACGGCATCGTGCGGGCCCTCGACCGCTTCGACACGGCGAAGAACGGCACCTACAACATCGCCCACGGCGAAGGGACCACGCTCGTGCATCTCGCGGAACGGATCAAGGAGCTCCTCGGGAGCTCATCGGCGTTGGAAGTGGGGGCGTCCCGCACCGGGGAAGTGGTCCGCTACGTGGCGGATGTCTCCCGCGCGAAGGCCGCCTTGGGATACGACCCCAAAGTGCCGTTCGAGGAAGGAATCGTGAAGACGGTGCGGTGGTACGAGGAGCACGGTGTATAGACGGTGTATAGACATTGTCTATACAAAGTATTTCGTATCACGTATGACGTATGACTGAGTCTATTCTTTGGTATACGTAATACGAAATACGTACTACGGTATACGAACCACTTCGAAATCACTTCTTCTCTTCGTGGTACTCCTCCTCCGCATTCACATCCCACACGTTCGCCTTGTCTGACCGGCCGGCGACGATGTTGTCCACGGCGATCATCGCCGTGAGCATGGAATGGTCCTGATTGTTGTAGCGGTGCATGCCGTTGCGGCCGACAAGGAACAGGTTGGGGATGGCGTCCGTGAACGCGCGCACGGTGCCGAGCTGGTCATAGCTGCCGAAGTACGCCGGGTACGCCTTGGGGACGCGCAGCACGCACGCATCCACAACGTCTTCCTTCTTCACGAAACCGATCTTCTCCAGTTCCGCGATCCCCAAATCGATCATGTCCCGGTCCGGCTTCACCCACAGGTCGCCCCCCTCGTTGACGAAGTACTCCAGCCCGATCCACACGTGGTTCTTGCGGTCCGCGACCAAGTACGGGCTCCAGTTGTTGAACACCTGCACGCGTCCAACGCGCACATCGCCCTCCTGGATGTAGATCCAGTTGTCGGGGACCCTCTCCCGCACCGTCTTCCTCCCCTCGCGCACGGCGAGCTTGTTGAGGAGGAGGCCGACCGTGAGGAAGTCGCGGTACTGCAGCCCTTCCGCCACCTCCGTGACGGTAGCCGGCGCCTGGGGATGGATCATGCCGATGAGTTGCTTGATGGGCATGGTGGAGAAGAGGAAGTCGCAGGCTACATCCTCCGTCGCGCCCGTTTCCACGTGCTCGAGCGTAACGCCCGCCACCCTGCCGCCCTCCAGCCGCACACCCGTCACCCGCGTCTTCATGCGGACCTCGCCCCCCCGTTCCTTCACCGAATCCGCCACCGTCTCCCACATTTGGCCGGGGCCGAACTTGGGGTAGTAGAAGCGCGTGATGAGGCTGGTCTCGCGCTCCTTCTGCGCCTTGGCGAAGTCACTGGAGAAGAGGTCCTTGATGGCATGGAACACGGCGCGCCGCAGGGAGAGGCCTTTGACGCGCTGCGCCCCCCAGTCCGACCGTATCTGGCTGCACGGAACACCCCACACCTTCTCCGTGTACGCCTCGAAGAACGTTTCGTAGAGACGTTTGCCGAAGCGGTTGGTGTAGAAGGCGTCGAGGAAGCGCTCATCCTTGCGGGGGAAGAGCTGCACCCATAGGTAACTGAGCGTGATGAGGACGGTATTGAGGAGACCGAGCCTCCATGCCACCGAGAGCGTGATGGAGATGGGATAGGGGAAGAAGTTCCGCCGGAAGAAAATGCGGGAGAGGCGCGGACGCTGGAGCATGACCTTGTCCTCGGTTTCGGGGTCGGGCCCCCCCGGGGCGTAATCGATCTGATGGCCTTTCTCCGCCGTGTCCGCCGCGGGCTTTCCCTGCAAAGGCAGGATCGTGAACCACCACCGCATCACCCGGTCGTTCTTGCTGAAGAAGCGGTGCCCCCCGATGTCGATGCGGTTGCCCTTGTAGTTGAAGGTCTGCGCAATGCCCCCGATTTGTCCGGTCTGCTCGCACACGACGGGCACGATGTCCGTGCGCGCGAGGAGCTCGTAGGCCGCGGTCAATCCCGCGGGACCTGCGCCGGCGATGACGGCGACACGTGGCATCCCGCACACTCTAGGGATTGTTCAGACGGCTGCCAACGGGGAAGGCGCGGGAGTGGAGGCGGGCAGGGCGGCGGGGCGATGCTTGAAGGAACGCCAGAAAGCCCACACTCCCCAGCCGATGGCGATGCCGTCCACGAGGGCGGGAACCAGGAAGAAGCCCGGCTGCAGAGCGTAAACGGTGCGGTACTGCAGGTAAAAGTAGAACCATTGGAAGTGCAGCGTGGCGAGGACGAGGGGGATCCACAGTGGGAAGCTCCGCAGAACGGGCAGGGCGGCAATGACGAAGAGGAGGATGCCCGCCTCCATGTAGATGTGGTCCATGTGGTCCAGGGGCACGTTGAGCCCGATGGCGATGAGGATGCCCCACAGGAGGGCATGGCCGAGCGCGGGGGTGGCGTAATACTGGCGCTGCGCCAGGAGGCCGAAGAGGCCCAGAAAAACGAGGAGGGGCGTTGTGTGCATCAGGTTCCCGGCGCCCGTGAGGGCGGGGTCGGGGAAGTAGTAGTTGTGGACGGAGAAGAGGATCTGCAGGGCGTGCATCCCATTGGCGGGCATGCGCATCAGCCCTTCGGTGAGCACGGTGGAGATTGTCCCGGGCGCCATCCCCATGAGAAGATACCGCGCCTGCAGGAACTGGAGGAGAAGGTACATCACCACCATTTCCCCTGCGACGAGGAACGCGCGGTTACGCACCAGGAAACCGCCCTCCTTGGAACGGTAGTGGAAGAGGAGCGGGACGAGCCCCAGAGCGAACGGCTTGGTGAGGAGCGCCAAGCCCCACATGAGCCCGGCTGCGGTCAGCTTGCCGCGCGCGGCGAAGGTGATGGTGAGGAGAAGGAGCAACATGTGGGTCGGTTCCGTCCAGCCCCGCAGCCCCGCGTAGGTGACGAACGGCATGAGGGAGATGATCGCGGCGAGCATGAGACCGTGCCAGGTCTGCTTGTAGATCGCGCGGCCTGCGGCGAACGCCGCGAGGGGCAGGAAGAGCGCTGTGAAGATCTGCACTTCGATGGCCGTAAAAGGCGAGCGGGTGAGCAGGTACCAGGGAACGGCGAGGAAATCGGCGCCGTGGAAACCCAGGATGCTGAAGTCCAGCCTGCCGCGCGCAAGCGATTCGATGAACGCCTGCATGGAGTAGAACTCCTGGTGCGGACGCGGCACGGTGAAGAGGAAGGAGAAGAAGACGGCTACGGTGAGAGTAACGGGGAGCAGCCAGGGAAGGAGGCGCTCCCGGAGGGAGGGGAGGGGCATGGCGGGAAGTATACCTGGAGAGTGCGCGGCGCTCACGCGGCGTCCCGGGGTACCCACAAGACCTCGCGCAGCGCGGTTCCCCAAGCGCGCCGGGACCGGGGCATGACGAGAACCGCCCAGGAAAGGAGTGCCAGCACATCGACGGTGATCGGGATGAGGAAGGGCGAGAAGTCCGTGAAATAAAATCCTTTCCCCCACAAGTAGAGATAGAAGAAGGGAAAGTGGAATAGGGCGAGCACGACGGGGAGGAGAAGGAGGCGGCGTGCCAGGAACGGGATCGACGCGAGGGCAAGGAGCAGCACGGACGTTTCCATATAAAAATGATCCATGTGATCCAGCGACGCGGCCAATCCGAAGGCAAGTACAAAACAGAGTGCCAGCACCCGTGCGAGCCGCACGTCCTTCCATGTGCCGCCAGGGATGATGAAGGAAAGGACGCCGAACACCATGAGGAGCGGCGAGGAATGCATCAGGTTCCCGTGGCCGGTATGGGCGGGATCGGGAAAGTAGTAGTTATGTACCGAGAAGAGCATCTGGAGACCATGCGCAGCATTAAGCGGCACGCGCCACCACAGGAACACATTCGTCTGGTCAATATTGGAGTGGGAACCCACGATGATATGGCCTACCTGGAAGTACTGGATCGCCACATACAGGACGGGCAGAGGAAGGGCCAGGAGCAGCTGCACCCACCCCCGCCGCCACAGGGATTGTTCCCCGCCGGGTTTCCAGAGGAGGAAGAGCGGGAACAGCGCCACCGAAAACGGTTTGGTGATAAGCGAGAAGCTCCAGGGAAGAAAGGCGAAGCGGGATCCCCGGCCGCGCAGCCATAACGTGAGGAGGACAAGGAACGTGAAGGAAGGAAAGGTGAAACCCCGGAAGGCAATGAAGAAGAGGAAGGGCGAGAGGACGATGGCATACGCAAAGAGCACGGCCTGGAAGCGATCACGAAGCAACGAGAGCGCCGCCGCATACCCCGCCGCGGGAAGGAGGAGGGCGCACAGCATCTGGAAGTGGATGTTCGCCAGGGGGGAGCGGGTGGCGAGGTACAAGGGCAGGGCAAGGAATGAGGCGCCCTGGAAGCCGGGGATGGAAAGATCCAAGCGCCCTTGCGCCAGGGTCTCTATGAAACGTTGGTAATGGAAATGGTCGTCTTGCGGATGGATGTGGGTGCGCAGCAGGACGATCCCCACCGCCGCCGTGAGGAGGAGGAGATGGAACGCGGGAGAACGGAAGAGGAGGACGAGACGTCGCATACGGAACGGAAAGGTCAATGCTGCGCGCCCCTGAACCGGATGCGCAGGACGGAGAGGAACGCTTCGCGAATTTCCCGGAAAGAAAGATTGGAAATGCCGCGGCGGCGGTTCACGAACACGGTGGGAACCTGGGCGAAACGGAATCCCTTTCTATGGAGCTGGTACGCCACTTCCGAGAGCACCACGTATCCCTTGGCATCGATGCGCTCCGGCTCCAACCCTTCCACGGCCTCCCGGCGGTAGCAGCGGAACCCGTTCGTGTAATCCGAGAGGGGAATGCCCAGCACGACGCGTGCGTAGCGGTTGGCGAACGCGCTGAAGAACGTGCGCTTCCATCCCCAGTGATGGATTTCGCTTCCCGGAAGATAGCGTGAGCCCACCACGCAGTCTGCGTGTTCGGCAGCCTCTATGAGCGTCGGGATTTCCGAGGGGCGGTGGGAGAAGTCCGCATCCATCTCCAAGATTCTCAGATACGGACCTTTCAGGGCGAACGCGAACCCTTCCAGTACCGCCGATCCTCTGCCGCCTTTGCCCTGACGTACGATCAAATGGAGGCGGTCCGGATGCCTGCCTTGCGCCTGTCTCACCGTCTCCGCCGTCCCGTCCGGGGAGGAATCATCCACCACCAGCACTTCAATGCCCGGCGCAACGGCCAGCACCTCTTCGACGAGCGCACCGATGTTTTCGCGCTCGTTGAAGCTGGGGATAATGACGAGGGTGCGGGGTATGTCCATCGGGAGAATGCTAGCGGGCGCCTTTCCACCAGTCGAGCGTTCGCTGCAAACCCGCCGCGAGAGGTGTCCATGCGAACCCTTGCAGGAGGGGGTGGGGAGGAGGGAAGACGGGGGATAGCGCCCCTTCGGGTTTCGCGCTGTCGAAACGGAGGGGGAGACCCGGCCGCACCAAGTCCCGGATCCGTTCGGCGAGCGCGCGGACCGTCACTGTCTCCGGAGGGACGATGAACTGGATTCCCGTTACATCCGCTTCCGCCAGGATGAACAGGGCGCGAATGACGTCCTCTACGAACAGGAAGGACCGCACGGCATCGCCGCTCCCCCACACGTCCAACGCGTCCGTTGCGGACTCCGCCTTGACCATGAGGGAGGGGATGATATTCCCCTCCTGCGAGAACGTATCGCGGGGACCGTAAATGCCGACAGGACGGGGGATGGCCAGCAGGAACCCGTATTGCCGCGACGCGGCGATCCATACCATCTCGCTCGCCGCCTTCCCCAAAGCATAGCCGTCCGTCTCGGACGCTGCGGAAACCGAAAGGAGCGACAATGGCTCGGGAACCGTCGCGCTGCTCATGAAGGTGACGGGAACCGGATGTGTGGAGACCGCCTTCGCGAGGGCGAGGGACATGCGGATGTTGTCTGCGGCGATCTCTCCGGCACGCTGCCGGTGCACGGCCACGTTCTTCCGGCGCGAGGCGAAGTGGAACAAGCGGTGTGCGCCCTCGAGAAGACTGATGCAGAACGCATCATCACGCAGGTCCCCCTCCATCCATTCGATGCCGCCGGTCTCCTTGAGGAAGCCTTTGTCCCCCCCGTGCAGGGGAACGCGCACGGTTGCGCCGCGGCGGAGCAGCTCCTCCGCGAGAAAACTCCCTATGAACCCGGAACCGCCCGTGATGACAATGTGGGCACCGCTGAACATGGTTCAGAAAGCGGAAGAATGGCGGGGAGATTCCCTCTGCACGCGGACGGAAGCGGAGACCGCCGCGGGGAATGGCACGCCGAGACGTGCGCAATCCGCCTCCAGCATGACGGCTGCGAGTTCCGAGAGCGTGGTCTTGGCCTCCCATCCCAGGATCCGCTTCGCCTTGGAGGCGTCTCCGATAAGGAGATCCACTTCCGCAGGCCGGCGGTAGCGCGGGTCCACGGCGACGATGGCCTTCTTCGAGCGCGCGTCGCGGTAGAGTTCCTTCTCCCCCTCGCCCTCCCGCACAAACGGGACATCGAGGTGCTGCAAACACAACTCTAGGAACTCCCGCACGGAGGCGGTGGTGCCCGTGGCCAGCACGTAATCGTCCGGCGTCTCCTGCTGCAGCATGCGCCACATCCCCTCCACGTACTCGGGGGCGTATCCCCAGTCGCGCTTGGCGTCCAGGTTCCCCAGATACAGGCAATCCTGCTGCCCCGCCAGAATGCGCGCCAGCGTCATGGTGATCTTGCGCGTGACGAAGTTCTCGCCGCGGCGCGGTGATTCGTGGTTGAAGAGGATGCCGTTGACGGCGTACATGCCATACGCCTCGCGGTAATTGCGCGTCATGTGGAACGCGAACGCCTTGGCGCACCCGTACGGGCTGCGGGGATGGAACGGCGTCTCCTCGTTCTGCGGCGACTCCTTCACCATGCCGAAGAGCTCGCTGCTGCTCGCCTGGTAGAACCGTGCGGGCATCTTGCTGATGCGCAGCGCTTCCAGGAGACGGGCTGCCCCCATGGCCGTCACGTCGCCCGTGTACTCCGGCATCTCGAAGCTCACGCCCACGTGGCTCTGTGCAGCCAGGTTGTAGATCTCGTCCGGACGGGTTTCCAGGAGGATGCGCAACAGTGAACTGGAATCGCCCAAGTCACCATAGTGGAGCGTGAGGGGGACTTTCCCCTCATGCGGATCCATGAAGAGGTGTTCGATGCGCCCGCGGTTGAATGTGGAGGCGCGCCGCACCAGGCCGTGCACCTCATACCCTTTCTCCAGCAGGAGCTCGGCGAGGTACGACCCGTCCTGGCCGGTAATACCCGTTACAAGGGCGCGTTTCATCGTGAATATCATAGTCTGATTGGCGGCGATGGGACAGAAAAAGTCGCAAGTCCTACGATCGCCTATTGGGGCCGTACTGTCCTCGTCTTTGCGGATGCAGCGCTGTCCGACGCTGCGAAGAAACAGCCAAACACTTCTAGTACGTACTTCAGTTCCTTCTCCCCCAACCCTTGATGGCAACCGATGTAGAAGCCATGGGTGTTGACCCAGTTGGCGACGGGATAGTCCCGGGGCCGGATGCCGAACGACTTGTAGACGGGCTGGTTGATGAGCGGAAGCATGTCGCGGGTCTCCACGTTCCACTGCTCCAGGTGGAAGACCAAATCCTCCTTGGTGAACGGCGCGTCCTTGCGGATCACCAGGGGGAACATCATGAAGGCATGCTCGTGCGTCGCAGGATCGAATAAAGGGAGCTGCAGCCACTCCTCGTACTTCTTCAACCCACCGATGAGGAAGGCCGCATTCTGCCGGCGCGCTTGAAGCGTCTGCGGCAAGTCCTCCAGTTGTGCCACGCCCAAAGCTGCTTCCAGTTCCGTGGCGCGGAAGCTGTACCCGCGGCGAATGAAGCTGAACCGGCGCCGGATGACTTCCCGAAAATGTGATCCGTCGATGTCACGGTCATCATCGATATTCATGTAGATGCTGTCGCGGCCGTGGTTGGCCAAGCTCCGCAGGATCTCTGCGTACCGCGCATCCTTGGTGACGGCAAGGCCTCCCACTCCCGTAACGATCAGATGCGCCACATAGGTGGAGAAGCAACTGATGTCACCCAAGGACCCCGTCTTCCTTCCCTTGTACGTCACCCCCAGCGTTTCACAGCTGTCCTCGATGACCTTGAGTTGATGCTTGCGCGCAATTTCCAGGACGGGATCCATATCCGCGACCAGCCCGAAGAGGTGTACGGGGATGATGGCCCGCGTCCTCGGCGTGATTTTCTCTTCGATCAAAGCGGGATCGATGTTGTACGTGCGCGGATCGCAATCCACGAATACGGGCTTGAGCCCGTGCTCCAGCACCACATTCGCGGTGGCGACGAACGTGAGCGCCGGAATGATCACTTCATCCCCCTCCTTCCACCCTTCCGTCTCCTTGAGGCATGCCACGGCAATGGAGAGTGCCGATGTGCCGCTGTTCACGAAGACGGCGTAGGAGGAATCGTGGAGGGCGGCGAATGCCCGCTCGAACTTGCGGCTGAAGGGGCCGTAGGAGAGGCGGCCGCTCCGGAGCGCTTCCAGCACATATCTCTCCGCATGCGCACTGGCCGCAAAGGTACCGACGCCTAATTGGACGGGGCTTTTTTCCACACGGACAGTGTGCCTGTTATTGGAAGTACTGGCAAAGATTCCAACGATGCTAAGGATGCCGAAGATTCCGAGGATAAGCCATCATTGATGCCCGGAGCGCTCTGTTTCAGATTCATCGGAATCGTCGGCATCGTCGGACTCCTCGGCATCCTCCGGTCTGCTACAATCCTCTCATGCAACAGCTCACGATTTGTGTAGTGGGGCTCGGCTACGTCGGCCTTCCTCTCGCCCACGCGTTCGCCAAGAAAGGATACCCCGTGTACGGATACGACATCTCCAGGCGCCGGGTGGATGAGCTGACATCCGGAACGGACTCCACGCTGGAACTCTCGCCGCAACAGCTGAAGGAGGTGGACATCGCCTACAGCACCGACCCCGCGGTGATCAAGAACGCGGACGTGGTGGTGATGGCGCTCCCCACGCCGATCGACGACGCCAACAACCCGGACATGACCATCCTGCTGCAGGCATCGGAGACGGTGGGGAAGAACCTGAAGAAGGGGGCGATCGTCGTGTATGAATCCACGGTCTACCCCGGCGTGACGGAGGAATTGTGCGGCGCCGTGCTGGCGAAGCACTCCGGGATGGAATGCGGGAAGGACTTCACGCTGGGCTACTCGCCTGAGCGGATCAATCCGGGAGACAAGGAGCACACGGTGACCAAGATCAAGAAGATCGTGGCGGGGCAGGATGCGAAGACGCTGGAGACTCTCGCGGGACTCTACGAAGACGTGATCGTAGCGGGCATCCATCGCGCGCCCTCCATTAAAGTGGCGGAGATGGCCAAGGCGATCGAGAACGCGCAGCGGGACATCAACATCGCCTTCGTGAACGAGATCGCCATGCTCTGTAACAAGATCGGCATCCCCACGAAGGACGTACTGGAAGCGGCGGGGACGAAGTGGAACTTCCTCAAGTTCGCGCCGGGTCTCGTGGGTGGCCACTGCATCGGCGTGGACCCGTACTACCTGGTGGAGAAGGCGAAGCAGCTGGGCATGCGCACGCACGTGATCGCGGCGGGACGCTCCATCAACGACAACATGAGCACCTACGTGGCGGAGCGCGTGGCGGAAGCTTTGGGGGACCCGAAGGGAAAGAAGGCGCTCGTCCTCGGCCTCACCTTCAAGGAGGACATCCCCGATACGCGCAACAGCAAGGCGCACGACGTGGTGCGGGTGCTGTTGAAAATGGGAGCCGACGTACGCGTGCATGACACCTTCCTGAACGCGGAGACGGTGGCGACGCTCGGCTTCAAACCCGGCACGCTGGAGGAAGGAGGCTACGACGCCATCCTCCTGCTCGTGACGCACAAGCAGTACCGCGACCTCGCCCCCGTCTCCTTCGTGAACGCGCTCGTGGACGGCGGCGTGCTCTTCGACCTCAAATCCGTCTTCCCGAGGGAGACATTCGAAAAGGCGGGGAAGAAGCTCCTCGCACTGTAATCGGCATATGCTCTTCACCACTTCCTGGGACGACGGCTACGCGCTGGATCTGCGCCTCGCGGAACTCCTCGAGCGCCACGGCTGCACGGGGACGTTCTACGTGAGCCCGCAGCCGCAGCACAAGGAGCAGATGCTCACGGAGGAGGAAATCCGGACGCTGGCGGCGCGCCATGAAGTGGGCGCGCACACGCTCACGCATCCCAAGCTGACGCAGCTCATATCCGACGAGGCGCGGCGGGAAATCTCCGGCAGCAAAGAATGGGTGGAGCGAGTCTCGGGCAAGCCCTGCACCATGTTCTGTTATCCCTACGGAGACGCGAATGAGGATGTCCAGACTCTCGTGCGGGAAGCGGGCTTCGCCGGCGCGAGGGCCACCGATGATCTCCGCTTTTCCGCCGATGATCCTTTCGCCCTGCCCGTGACGCTGCAAGTGATGCCCTTCCCCTGGCGGCGCCGTTTCCGCCCCGCATGGAAGATCCTGGATCCGCTGGGCCCGCTCCGGGCG
This sequence comes from Candidatus Peribacteraceae bacterium, assembly GCA_041661065.1. Lineage (NCBI taxonomy): Bacteria > Candidatus Peregrinibacteriota > Candidatus Peribacteria > Candidatus Peribacterales > Candidatus Peribacteraceae bacterium. The sequence goes on along the minus strand of JBAZVD010000001.1, from coordinate 1,307,221 downwards.
CGGTTCACGCGTCTGCGGACCGTCGGCGTGCCGCTTTCCGCCATGACATCATGGCAGTCCCTTGCGCGCGCGCTCTTCACGGCCGCACGGGAACACGACCGTCCCTTTTTCCATCTCTACGGCCACAGCAGGGAGATTGAGCGTTACGGGATGTGGGAGCAATTGGATGCGTTCCTTTCCTACATCGGCGCGGGGGGAGCGACACCGGTGCGCAATAGTGAAGTGCTGCCATAAGCAGTATGCTGAAGGCATGCGCGTGCTGTATTTCTGTCAGAGCGTGGACGGCATGGATGGTTGGGCGACTTACACCAAGCAATTGGCGGATGGTATGCGACGGCGTGGTCATGAGGTGAGGATTTGCACCACCCAAGCACAAACGGGAGATCTTCGTCTGCCTCCCCCGTTACAGATGCTCTCGAGGCCTTGGAAGGCGCTGTTCCTCGCGCGGTCGGTGGCGGCATTGTGTCGAACATGGAAACCGGACGTTCTTCACGTCACCGTGGAACCGTACGCCCTCATGTCATCCTTTCTGCCACAGAATCTGCGGGAGAGGATGATCCTCACGATCCACGGAAGCTACGGCATACGTCCGCTGCAGGAGCGGCGGACCCGCTTCCTCGCCCTCCGTTCCTATCGCGCCATTCACCGATTCATCACGGTGAGCCGGTACACGAAGGAGATCGTCACCGCGGAATTGAGGAGAAGAGGACGGGACACCGACGGAGAGACGTTCGCGGGCAGGACGACCGTGATCCACAATGCCGTACCACTGCCCGCTCCGCTCCCGCCGAAAGCTCCAAAGGAGATGAAAATCATCCTCTGCGTAGGCGGCATCAAACCGCGCAAGGGAATTCTGGAAGCGGTGAAGGCGTGCTCCGCTTACAAACGAACGTACGGCACGTCCTTCCGTTTCCTCGCCGTGGGAAAGCTGGGCGATGAAAACTACGTACGGGAGGTGCGGACGTGCATGGCGGAAGAGGGCTTGCAAGAGCACGTCACTCTCACCGGTCCCGTTTCCCACGAGGAACTGGAGCGGCTCTACAGCGAAGCGGACCTATTCCTCATGCCCGCGAAGACGACGCCCACGACGTTCGAGGGCTTCGGTATCGTGTTCCTGGAAGCAAACTCGCGCGGCGTTCCCTGCATCGGCCCGCGAGAGAGCGGCGCGGCGGAAGCGATCGACGAAGGGGTGAGCGGCTTCCGCGTGGATCCCACAAATCCCCAGAAAATCGCGCAACGCATACATCAGATCCTCGACGAAGGTGCGATCGACCCCTCCCATTGCGTCGCGTGGGCGCAGGAGCACAACCTGGATACACAGGTGCGAGAGGTGGAAGCGGTCTACAAATCCCTTGATGAACCTTCACAAGGAGGTGCGTAAGAGCTATGGTAGGCTCGTATGAAGTCCTTGGAAAATCACTCCATCCTCGTCACCGGCGGGACGGGTTCGTTCGGGAGGAAATTCTGCGAGGTCCTCCTCCGCGAGTACGCTCCCAAGCGATTGATCGTCTTCAGCCGTGATGAGCTGAAGCAGCACGACATGCGCACGGACGGCTTTGACGCGTCCTGCATGCGCTACTTTATCGGAGATGTGCGTGACACCAGGCGCCTGCGCCGGGCCATGGAGGGTGTGGACATCGTGGTGCATGCCGCAGCGCTCAAGCACGTCCCGGCATGCGAGTACAACCCGCTGGAGGCTGTGCAAACAAATATTGGGGGAGCGGGTAACATCATCGAGGCAGCGCTGGACGCCGGAGTGAAGAAGGTGCTTGCCCTCAGCACCGACAAGGCGGTGAACCCCGTCAACCTCTACGGCGCCACCAAGCTTGTGGCGGAGAAGATCTTCACACAGGGAAATGCCTACAGCGGCGGGGCGTCTTCGCGCTTCTCATGCGTGCGCTACGGCAACGTAGTGGGCAGCCGGGGAAGCGTTATCCCCCTATTCCTTAAGCAGCGCGCGACGGGCACCATCACCCTCACGGACGAACGCATGACGCGCTTCTGGATCACGCTGGACCATGCGGTGCGCTTCGTCATCAACTGCATCGATGAAATGGAGGGAGGGGAAGTGTTCGTCCCCAAGATCCCGAGTATGAAGCTCACCGATCTCGCCCAGGCCATTGCGCCCGAGTGCAAGCGAAAGGTGGTGGGCATCCGCCCCGGCGAAAAGCTGCACGAGGTGCTCCTCTCCGAGGACGAGGGGCGGCATGCCGTGGAGCGTAAGGACTCCTATGTGATCTTCCCGGAAACGGTGTCCTGGTCAGATAAGCCCAGGCCTCAAGCCAACGTGCCGAACGGTTTTCGCTACGCCAGCGACACCAACACGGAATGGCTCACGCTCGAGCAGCTCAAGCAAATGGTGTAATGTGACATTGATGCCCGCCCCCCTCGCAGTCCATGGAGGCACTCCCGTCCGCCCGACGCTCCTTCCGTACGGGCGCCAGTGCGTGGATGGGGACGACGTGGCGGCCGTGGACGCCATCCTGCGCTCCGACTGGCTGACGACGGGGCCCAAGGTGGAGGAGTTCGAAAAGGCCTTCGCCGCCTTCACCGGGACGCAACACGCCGTGGCCGTTTCTAACGGCACCGCCGCGCTCCATACGGCCGTGCAGGCGCTGGGGATAGGCGAAGGGGATGAAGTGATCGTTCCGACGATGACCTTTGCCGCTACGGTGAACGCCGTCCTGTTCCAGGGCGGCACACCCGTCTTCGTCGACAGCAGCCCGGACACGCTCTGCATTGATCCCAAACAGGTGGAGCGCGCCCTCACACCCCGCACCAAGGCGGTCATCGCCATGGATTACGGCGGACAACCCTGCGACTACGCGGCGCTCCGAGCGATTGCGGACAAGCGAAAGCTCCCGATCCTCGCGGACGCGTGCCATGCACTGGGCGGGATGCTTGACGGGCGCCCCGTCGGCTCGCTCGCGGACCTGAGCACCTTCAGCTTCCATCCGGTCAAGCCGATGACGACGGGGGAGGGAGGGATGGTGACCACGGACGACGCTGCGCTCGCGCAGCGCATGCGGCGGTTCCGGAACCACTGCCTCACCACCGACCACCGGGAAAGGCACGAGAAGGGATCCTACGCGTACGAGGTGCAGGAACTGGGCTACAACTACCGCCTCACGGACTTCCAGTGCGCCCTCGGCCTCAGCCAATTGAAGAAGGTGCCCGCCTGGACGGAGCGGCGGCAACGCATCGCCAGCCTCTACAGCGAATCCTTCGCGGGAATGGATACCCTGCATCCCCTGGCTGTCCGTAAGGGCCTCATTCATGCTTATCACCTCTACGTGATCCTCCTCAATCCCGAAACGCTCACGGCATCGCGCGACGAGATCTTCAAGGCATTGCGCGCAGAGAACATCGGCGTCAATGTCCATTACATCCCCGTCCACTTGCACCCCTACTACCGCAAGCGCTTCGGCACGAAGGAAGGGATGTATCCCGTGGCGGAAGAAGCATTTGAAAAGATGATCACGCTGCCGCTCTTCGCCGGCATGAACGACGTGGACGCGCAGGACGTGATCACGGCGGTCAACAAGACCACAGCCTTCTATGCGCGCTGAGCCCGCCACGCAAACGGCACACCCGTCCGTGCTCGTCTGCGGCGCGGGTTCCATCGGCCTGCGCCACCTGCGCAACCTCACGACACTCGGTATCAGCCGGCTGGCCGTGAGTGAGCCGGACGACCAACGCAGGCGATCCGCGGAGGAGGAGATCCCCTGTGAACCGTTCGCTTCCCTCCCCGAAGCCCTCGATCAGTTCCATCCGAACACCGTCCTCATCTGCAGCCCTACGAAGGAACATCTCCCCCAGGCGATTGCGGCAGCCGGAGCGGGAGCGCACATCTTCATCGAGAAGCCGCTCTCGTATTCTCCGGAAGGCATCGAAGGACTCCGGAAGGAAATTGATGAACGTAACCTCGTCTCCATGGTCGGTTGCAACATGCGCTTTCATCACGGCCCCGCCACCGTCCGCAAACTCCTCACGGAGGGGGCTATCGGAAAGCCCCACGAAGCCGTCGTCTACACCGGCTCCTCCCTCCCGCAATGGCGCCCGCTACAGGACTACCGCAAAAGCTACAGCGCGGATCCCGTGCAGGGCGGCGCCATCCTGGACTGCATCCACGAGATTGACCTGGCGCTGTGGTACTTCGGCCCTGCGGCGCTCGAACGCGCGGAGGTGCAGACCGCAACGCCGCTCGACCTCACGGTGGACGGCACAGCAGACTTGTTCCTCCGACATCAAAGCGGCGTGCGAAGCCGGGTGCACCTCAGCTTCATGGAACCGGAGTACCGGCGCTTTTGCACCATCAAGGGAACCGGGGGTTCGCTGGAGTGGGACATCAACCGCAAGTGCGTGGAGGTGCGGGACCGGAAGGGGAACGTGGTCGCCTCGCATCCTGAGCCGGAGGGATATGACATGAACCGGATGTACCTGGAGGAGATGCGGCACTTCCTTGCCGGGGTCGGAAAGCGGGAAAAAGTGTACAATCCGGTAGCCGAAGCCGCGGAAACGCTCACGATTGCCCTTACCGCGCGCTCCGCCCCGCCCCGCCCATGACGAACCTCGCCCTCATCCCCGCACGCGGCAATTCCAAGCGCATCCCCGGGAAGAACATTCTCCCGTTCTTCGGGCATCCCATGATCGCCTATGCGATTGCGGCCGCAAAGAACACCGGGCTCTTTTCCGACATCATCGTTTCTACGGATGACCCGCTCACAGGTCGCATCGCGGAGTGGTACGGGGCCACGTATCTCCCCCGCCCCGCGGAACTCTCCGGAGGCTCCGTCCCCACCCAGGACGTCGCTCTCCATGTGCTGGATATGCTCGAAGCACGGGGTAAACTGCCCGAATGCCTCTGCCAACTGATGGTCAACTGCCCCTTGCGGCGGAGCGAAGACATCATGGACCTCCAACGCACGTTCACAGAGAGGGAAAGGGACTTCCAGATTTCCGCGGTGCCGTACCGCGGCGTGTATCCGCACTGGGCACTCGGGTGCGACGGGGAAGGGCGAGGCAGATGGCTCTTCTCGGAAGGAACGATGGCACCGAGCCAAGAGCTGCAATCGGCCTGCTGCCCCACGGGCGCGGTTTGGTGGACGCGGGTGGAAGCATTCCGCCGGCAGAAGGTGTTCTATGGCGAGCCATTCCACATGGCGCCTATGGATGCCGACCGCGGCATCGATATCGATACCCCCGAAGACCTGGATCTGGCGGAGACGATCGTACGGGGGCTGGAAGTGCGTGACGGGAGTTCCCCCCTCGAGCCGGTTGACCGCAACCCCTTCTCCCGCGACCATGCCTGACACCATGCTGTGCATGATCCCCGCACGGGCCGGAAGCAAGCGGATTCCCCGCAAGAACCTCAAGCTGCTCGGGGGAAAGCCGCTCATTGCCTACACCATCGAAGCTGCACTGGCTTCCGGTTTATTTAATGACGTGTACGTCTGCACAGATGACGAGGAGATTGCCGCCGTTGCCAAAGAATTCGGCGCGAACGTCCCGTCACTCATGCCGCCGGAGCTCTGCGGCGACCTTTCCCCCTCGTATGCGCCGTGCCAGCACCTGGCGACGCTGCTGGCCAAGGAAGGCAGGGCCGCCGAGTCTCTCCTCTGCCTCCAGCCCACTTCCCCGCTGCGTTCCCCGGAGGACATCAAACGCGGCGTGGAGCGATTCCGGCGCGGCGACATCGATTTCCTCCTGAGCGTCACACCCATCGACCCCCACTATTTTCACTGGGCGCTCGTCCCCAGGGAGAAATCCCGTCCCGCAGGGGAGTGGAAGATGTACTTCGACAAGGAGTGGCTCATCGAGCGGCCGCTGCTCCCACCCGCATACCGGCCGAACGGGTCGATCAAGATCGCGCGGCTGGCCGCCCTCAAGGAACAGGGAAATTTCTTCGGGGAGAAACTGGGCACCGTGGAAACGCCGGAGGAGCGCTCGGTGCACATCGGTACGACATTCGACTGGAACATCTGTGAATATCTCCTTTCCAACACCAGCCATGAACGGACTCAGCGGTAGCACCGCCATCGTTACGGGAGCCACGGGGCTCATCGGCACGGCCGTGGTGCGCCGCCTGCTGCAAGAAGGCGCCACGATCATCGCCACTTCCCGGTCTTCCAAGGACGCGGAGGAGTGGGCGTCGCGGGAGAAGATGGAAAAAAAGGATAACCTGAAGCTCCAGGAACTGGATTTGGCGTCGGAAGACTCCATTACCGCTTTCATCAAAGGCATCGGTAGTGAAGAGCAACCAACGGTCCTCATCGGTTGCGCCCGGTCGCGCGAGGGACTCCAGACCGGACCGGATGGATTCACCTTTGAAGACCTGCACCGGCTCATCGATGCCGACGTCACTGGACACGCATCGCTAGCGCGAAAACTGGTGAAGGGCCTCCAGAAGACGCAGGCGGCCAGCTTCGTCTTCCTCTCCTCCATCTACGCCGTCGCCGGCGTGGATCTCTCGCTCTACCCGGAGGGCATGCGCCCTTCGCCGCCGCACTACGCAGCTGCGAAGGCAGCGCTTCTGGCCCTCGTCCGATGCCTCGCAGCGGAATGGGGCGGCCGTAACGTCCGCGTGAACGCGATAGTCGCGGGCGGCGTGCGGTCCGCAGCGCGGCAGTCCGAGGAATTCGTCCAGCGATTCACGGAGCGGACGATGCTTGGGCGCATGGCGTCGCCGGAGGAGATCGCTTCGGCCGCGGCCTTCTTGGCATCCGAAGACGCCTCATACGTCACGGGGTCGTGCATGGTCGTGGATGGGGGGTTCACCGCGTGGTGAGGGGGAGGAACGGAAGATTGTCCATCAAAAAGAAGGTTGATCCGGGAGAAGCGGATGGTTAGAGTAGCTGCATGGCAGACATCCGGGACGATGCGTACTGCAAGAAGTATTTCGGCGCGAGGAAAGATACGATCGAACGGTTGAAGAACCTCTACGGCGCTGCGTACTTTGAGGAAAGGAAAGACGAGAGCGGGAGGAAGCGCGACGCAATGCAGGATCAGGAAATGGGGAGACTGCGGCAGTTCGTGGATATGACCCGCGGCGGCAACGCACTGGATATGGGATGCGGCACGGGCGGTTTCCTCGAGCGCCTGGGGCCCACGTGGAAGAAGTACGGAATCGAGGTTTCGGATGTGGCGCGGGAAGCTGCGGAGCGCAGGGACGTGGTGACGGACTTCGAGCTTAAGGACGGCTTCTTCGACCTCATTATCTTCCGGGGGACCATCCAGCACATCCCGGATCCCATCGCGCGGATAGGAGAATGCTTCTACTGGCTCAAGCCGGGAGGAGTCATCGCCTTCCTCGCTACGCCCAACACGAACAGCCTGTGCTACCGGCTCTTCGGGTCCCTCCCCATGATCCGCAGTGACCTCAATTTCCTGCTCCCTTCCGATGTGATGCTTCGGCAAATCCTTGAGAACTTCGGTTTCGAGATGCTCGGCTTCGCCTACCCGTACCGTGGGACGCCGTATGCCCGTCCCGCGCTCGACCTCGCATCCTTCCTCCTCAAGCTGCTAGGAATCGGTGGAAAGGGAGTACACTTCGCATTTTACCGCAATTCCCTCGAGTGCTTTGCCCGCAAACCCTGATTTCGACATGATGCAGTGCATCGAAGACCTCTGGTTCCAGCGCCGGGACCTCGTCTCCGATGGTTTCGACGCTTCGCTCGACTACCTGGGGAAACTCATCCCCCTGGAGATCCACGCCGTGCCCTCCGGGACACAGTGCTGGACCTGGACCGTCCCCGAGAAGTGGAGCGTGGGCGAGGCATACATCGAGGAGGCGGGGAGCGGACGACGCGTACTGGATGTTGCGGATCATCCCCTCCACGTGGTCTCCTACTCCCTGCCCGTGGACAAGGAGCTCCCGAGGGAAGAACTGCTCCGGCACATCATTACCAATCCCGCGCGGCCTCATGCCATCCCGTTCGGCTACAAGTACTACGAGCGGGATTGGGGATTCTGCCTGCAGCACGACCGGTTAGGGGAATTCACGAAGGACCGGTACCGGGCGGTCATACGCTCCTCGTTTGAGAAGGGAACACTCAAAGTCGGCTGCTGTACTATTCCGGGAGAGACGGAAGAGACGGTCGCGCTCATCGCACACCTCTGCCATCCGGCCATGGTGAATGACGACTTGTGCGGCGTGGCGGTGGGTGCCAAGCTCGCGCAGGAGTTGGCGCAGCGCAAGAACCGCTACACCTACAAGATATTCTTCCTTCCGGAAACCATCGGTTCCATCGCCTACCTCAGCACGCACGAGGAAATCATCCCGCGCGTCTCCTACGGCATCTTCCTCGAGATGCTGGGGAACGACAACATCCACGCGCTGCAGCTGACACGGCAGGGCAATACGCGATGGGACCGCATCGCGCGTTACGTGCTGCGGAGGAAGGGCACCGAGTTCCGGGAGGGACCGTTCCGCATGGTCGTAGGGAACGACGAGATGGTCTGGAACGGCCCGGGTGTGGACATCCCTACCATTTCCATCAGCAGGTTCCCCTACCCCGAATACCATACAAGTGATGACACACCGGCCATCATTTCCGCCGAGAGGCTGCGGGAATCCAAGGAACTGGTTATGACGATGTTGCACATCCTCGACAATGATTACGTGCCGACACGGACCTTCAAGGGGCCGGTGTTCCTCTCCGGTTACGGCCTCTGGGTCAAGCTGGAGGAAAACCGCGAACTCAACCGGAAAATGGAGCAGGTGATGCTGCGCCTGGAAGGCCGCTGCAGCGTCTTCGACATCGCCGATGAACTTGATCTCGATTTCGACTACCTCCTCGGGTACCTAGATACCTACTACCGCAACGGCCTGATCACGAAGAGACAACTAAACACAAAGAAGTGTGGAACATAAACAAAGGGGGTGCCCTCAATGAAGACACCCCAATTCGTACAATCTGAGCTACTCCGTAATTTCTGAGATTGAAATGAATGATCCTTCTTTGACCGTCGTCGCTGTTGCATTTGACGTATTTTGTGACCACTTGAACCGCAACGTGCCTCCAGTGCCTCCTGTGACAATGGTGCCAAATGACTGGATGATGGTATGTCCGTTGGCAGGAATGGGAATGAGAGAGCTGGCGGTGTCACTTGTTTGCAGAAGATCTGCAACACGGTTATTACCCCCCTGCGCGATGTAACCAATATCCATTGTCGTTCCAAGAGGAAGACTGAAACCGATTTTGATATCCGGCGTTGCACTTGTTGAGGTCGCGAAGATACCACCCGTGAGAACATACGATTTATTTGCCTCAAGTGTGAACAAGAAGTGAGTATCGTTTTGTAATGTCGTACTACTTGTCACGCTTTGATCTGCACTTTTACGAACGGTCGATTCCAGAGGTGCAATTGAGCCATCTTCTGGCACCTGCTCGACAGCGAAGGCGGCTGGATCATAAAGATTTTCATATTCAGCCTTCCACCAAGCATCAGAAATACTCTGCTTGATGACGCGCACTTCATCAATATCTCCATCCATGAGATCCAAAATGGATCCTTCAGTATTCCCTGCGCCAACCACGAAACGAGCCGTACCATTATAGATATCTCCAGTAGCATTTTGGGAATTACGAGTTCCATTGTTAATACCGATATCCATCTGATTGGAGGGCGCATCAAACCTCATAGCAACGTGAGTCCAAGTACCTACAGAGGGCGATCCAAAGTTATTGGCAAGCAATGAACCAGCTGATGAGCCTCCGGCATCAAGCATGGTCATAGCATAAAACCGATCATCACTTGAACTGTAGCTAAGCACATATTCTCTTGCACCGCTGGTCGTTGCATATTTTGACGCTATTGTATGATACGTACTTTTGTCATGCATCCGCGTCCAAGCACTCATATTCATATTCACATCAGCCCCCATGGAAAGCGAGGCATTATCTGATATGTACAAATACTCGCTGTTGGCATCGTCAAATGATGCTGCATTCGCGCCGATCTTTCCGCCCGTTGCGGTTACTGTATTCACATCGGTAAGATCATTGTTATTCGCCGTTGAATCGTAGCGGGTTCCTGATGCTTCGTTCATGTGCCATACAGCAGCGTAGCTGCTCCACACATATTCGCTGCCATAAGTACTGCTGGCTGCTGGCTGCTCATTTGTCTCACCTGTATTATACCACATATAAAGATATGTTCCGGTGGAACTGGAGATGGAGGGGACTTTCACATACATTTCCACATCACAGAGAGCTGGATTGTTGTTCGTTGCGAATGTGACAATCTCAAGGGGAATTTGATTGTTACCATCTGCGTCTGTGGTGAAACGAATATCACCTCCGCCATCCTGGGCAGGATAGCTCCCGTCTGCATCGCAGGGCTCGGAAGGTAAATTCTCTTCCGTAAGAAGTACGGGGAAGTTTGTAAGCGTAGCGTCGATTTTTGATTCCTGAATGATTATGGCTACTTCCCTGTTCCAAAAGGTGGCAACAGCTGCCTGGGTACGTGGTGGCGAAGGAATGAGAATGCAGAGAGTAGTGATCATCAAAAAGACAGAGATCCTACGAAGTGGATGCCGCATAAGAAGAAGGGAAGGGGAAAAGAGAATAATAGTATTGATTCTTCATAATAATAATTGCAGGCATCATAAACCATGTCTTGCCAACACAAGAAACTGCTGCCAAACCGACATGTCTGGCACGGAACACCAAATGAAAGGAGGAGCAGAGTATTTATGTCCATGCTACCATCCTATCCCCATGTCTCCGACGTTCGTCTTCCGCGTGAACGCCAATCCGTCCGTCGGGACGGGGCACTTGATGCGGTGCCTTGCCCTTGCACAGGCAATGAAGGAGAACGGCTGTTCCACGGCCTTCGTGGCCGCAGACCTTACGCCCGCGCTCCAAGGACGGCTGGCGGAGGAGAAGGCAGAGGTGATCCGGCTTACCGCAGAGTCCTACGGGGAAGAGGACGCCCACGAAACGGCGGAGCACGCGAAGCGCCTGGGTGCCGCCTGGGTGGTTGTGGACGGCTACCGCTTCGACGGCACTTACCAGGATGCTTTGAAGCGCGAAGGGCTCCGTGTCCTGTTCGTGGATGACTACGGCCATGCGAAGAGTTACGCCGCCGACGCCGTCCTCAACCAGAACGTCGGAGCGAAGTCGGACCTCTATACAAAGCGAGGTGAATCTACGGCGCTCCTCCTTGGTACGCAATACGCGCTGCTCCAGCGGCAGTTCCGGGAACCGCCTCGTGGAGAGCGGCAAACTCCCGATGTTGCATCGCGCCTGCTCGTCACGCTGGGGGGCGGCGATCCTGCGAATGTGACCTGCAAAGTAGTGGCTGCGCTGCGCGGGATGAAAGGCCTTGAACCCACCGTCGTGGTCGGAGGCGCGAACCCGCACGCGGAGGAAATCCTCTCCCTGTGCCGTGAATCCGGGATGAAATGCATCATCAATGCCCCTCGGATGCGTGAGTTGATGGAACAAGCGGACATGGCTGTCTCCGCAGGAGGAACAACGAGCTATGAACTCGCGTACCTGGGCGTCCCTACACTCAGCATCATCCTCGCGGATAACCAGGTGGCCGTTGCGGAGGGAATGGCCGCGGCCGGGTGCAGCGTCAGCCTGGGATGGCATGACAAGATCACCCAAGAGAAGTTACGGACACAGGTTCAGTCCCTGGCGAAGGATCAACAACGCCGTGAGCTCATGGCGGAAACAGGACGGGCGCTCGTGGACGGCTACGGCGCGGACCGCGTGCTGATGCATCTCCTCGGGAACCCCTTGCGCCTGCGCCGCGCACGGCCGGAGGACGCAAAGCTCCTCTGGAAATGGGCGAACGATCCCCAGACACGTTCCGCTTCGTTCTCCACGGACTCCATCTCCTGGGAACGACATCAGGCATGGTTCGCGGAACGCCTGCGGGATCCGGGAACAATGCTGCTGCTGGCATTCGACAAGGAGGATGATCCCGTTGGGTACGTCCGTTTCGAAACGAAGGAAGAAACATTCCTCTCCATCGCCGTCGCGCCGGATCGAAGGGGGCAACGGCACGGCACGCATATCCTCAGGGAAGGATTACGGTCTTTCTTCCAGGGGAATCCGAATGCGACTGTCCATGCCTACGTGAAGGAAGGGAATGAGGCTTCTGCCGCCTTGTTCCTAAAAGGAGGATTCACCGAGCATCCACTGGATGCACGAAAAGAGGATCCCCGACGGCACTTTACGGCACAACGCGGTACACTGGGCGCATGAACGGAACGATCGCCATCGGCGGCCGGGTGATAGGGAAGGGGCAGCCCGCCTGCATCGTCGCGGAGATGTCCGGCAACCATGGGGGGAGCAAGGGGAGGGCGATGGAGATCATCGCCCGCATGAAGGAGGCGGGGGCGGATGCGGTCAAGTTCCAGACCTACACCCCCGACACCATCACCATTGATTGCAATAATCCTTTCTTTACGGACTGCCTCCGAGGAACCGTGTGGGAAGGGCGGACCCTCCACGACCTCTACGCGGAAGCCTCCATGCCATGGGAGTGGCAACCGGAGCTTAAGGCGTATGCAGAGAGCCTAGGAATGCAGTGCTTCTCCACGGCGTTCGACGCGACCTCCGTGGACTTTCTGGAACGGATGAATGTTCCAGCGTACAAGATTGCGTCCTTCGAGCTGGTCCATCTGCCCCTCATTCGACGCATCGCGGCAACGGGGAAGCCCCTCATTCTCTCCACTGGCATGGCGACGCGGGAGGAGATTGCAGAGGCAATTGCAGCGGCACGAGAAGCGGGTGCAACGGAAATTGCGCTGCTCAAGTGCACCAGCGCGTACCCGGCCAGGATAGAGGACGCAAACCTCCGCACCATACCCGCGATGGCCGAAGAATTCCGGTTGCCCGTGGGGGTATCGGACCATTCGCTCGGGAATGCAGTGCCCGTGGCGGCCGTCACACTAGGGGCCTGCATCGTGGAGAAGCACTTCACTCTCGACCGCAAGCGGGACGCGGGGCCGGACAGCTCCTTCTCCCTGGAACCACTGGAATATAGGGTGATGGTGGACGCGGTGCGCGCGGCAGAGCGGGACCCGCCTTCCGCGCCAATTGAGGAACAGGCGCTGGGGTACGTGCGCTACGGCCCCACGGAAAGTGACCGCAAGAGCCTCGTATTCCGCCCGTCACTGTTCGTCGTGGAGGACGTGGAGGCAGGCGAAACATTCACGGAACGGAATGTGCGTATCATCCGTCCCGGGTACGGCCTTCCGCCCATGAACCTGGAGCGCATCCTCGGCCGCAAAGCACGGAATGCTGTCACCCGCGGAACACCGCTGTCGGAGGAGTTGCTGGAAGCCAGATGATCACTCTGATCTGGCAGCCGAAGTGATCGGCTCACAAATTACTGTTCAAAGTGGAAGGAATATAGATCCGCATCGCGAAGAACGAACTTCAGGCGAATTGGACGTCCGGCCAGAGCACCCAAGTTCACTCCAGAGCCAGTCCACAATACGGTGTGATCAATGGCATCACCATAGAATGGCTTGCTCTGTAGCAGAGAGTTTGCTTTCTGCGGCTCAACCGATACATCTATCACCTCAACCCTAATGCTGCCAGCAACGGAGGTGGATGCATTAATGACCAGATTGCTTCCCGTAAACACAAAAGTCTTTGTCGTCATTGATCCCACCATGTAAGAGGCATGTACTGAAACAAACCCGTCTGTTCGGAGTGTCGCACGACGGAGGCGATTTGTTGAATACCCAAAATGCTCTGTGTAATAGATGGAAATTTCGTCAGGTCCGGTAGGAACAATTCCCTTAGCAGGCATGATAGAGCCGTGCATCCAATTCTCGATGTCAGTTCCCGGTCGTATGAACGCATCGAGGAATTGTCGGTTGAAATGGATACCGTCCCTACTGCTCATAAATACTGCATCAGTAATACCGCCGAAACGAGCGTCTTGGACAGCTTTTCTCTCTTCCACAATCCGCATCGGTAGTCCAATGAAAATAGCTGGCAATCGAAAATACGGCGTGATTGCGTTTGTGTAGAGCTGTTCCACCGGCGATCCTTGCTCATCAATGACTGTTCCGCTTCCCCAATGCAGGAAATCAGAAGAGGTACGCCTGACAATGGAGCGGATTCCTGCGCGACCGGGATACTTGTTTGAGCGTACGTAGGCAACATACCGTTTGATACGCGGATCGTAGAGGGCGGTGTTCATGGAGTCATAGTCCTCGCCTTCCATCACGCGAGTGTCCTTCAGGAAATGCCAGTGGATACCATCAGGTGATCCAAGAGCCATGGGGGGCATGCCGCCGATCGCCTTATATATTTCACTGCTCTTTGCGCGGGGATTCGTATCACGGAATGGGGAGAAATTGGCTGGTACGTTTACCTTGTCGCCGTTCTGCAGTATCCAATATTGCTTGTTCTTCGGTCGGGTATTGTTGAAGGTTGGATAGCGGGAGATTTTCCTCGTCTCAAGCGTTTGATCGTTACCCATCCAAATGATGTTGTTCTTGGATGACCCATTGAAGGCAAACAAGCCAAGTTGCAGCTTCACCCAATGGATGCCATCCTTGCTCTCTGCATAGCAGGTTACTGGCTCATGACTATCGTCGTCTCCATTGTAATACATTCGATAAATTCCTTGGTCGTACATGACAGTGACAAATGTACTGAGATCGCCTTCCCAAGGCGCATCGAACTTGATAGCAACTTCAGCTGGTACTGGATGATGGAGTATCAACTCCGCTCCTGACATTTCGCTTATGAGGGCATCATCAACGAAGAGTTGCGGCTGAGTCCCCACGGTTAACCGGCGCTGTGAAATTGCGAAAGCCGTAGGAACGGCGATGATGGTGAGAGTGATAGCAATTACGAAAAGCAACATGCTGTCACGCATGTGCACAACCAGCGTGCGGAAATGATAGGAAGAACCGCTCATGCTCATGATGGAAGTAAATGAGCAAGGCACTCAAGAAGAGGCACCCTGCATGGTGTCTCCATCGTTGTAAGCGGTTACCCGCCTATCAGAGCGATGACCAGAGGCAGGATGCCTCTTTCTGCTCTGATTTGCGGGTTTTAACGTGTCGTAAGCTTGCGCCTACAACGATGGAGACGGCGCCATTCTAGCACGTTATCACCGCTAGAGAAGAGACTTGTTGATATTGATAAGTTCCTAACCGCGCTTCCGGAACACGTGCCCCGGCACGAGGACATCACACGACCCGTTGAGGAGCGCGAAGACTGCGTCGCGTTCGTCCTGCGCCTTCCTGATGTGCGTGGTGGAGAAGTCCGTCTCCTTGGGGAAGGAAAGGATGAGGAGCCCGCCCGGCCGCAGCGCCTCGAGGAGATTCCGCGCGATGGTGAGCGGCTCGAACGCATGCTCGAGCACGTCCAGGCAGGAGATCACCGCATAGTGCCCCTGCGGGAGGGTGGCTGATCCGTCCGCGACAATCACGCGCCGGAGCAGGCCGGACATTTCCTGTTCGACGAATTGGATGGTTTTGGAAGGAATGTCCGCAATGTCTACGGCCGTCCATCCTTTGCGCGCCAGGTAGTGCACAAGGACTCCTGCGCCTCCGCCGTAATCCAGGATGGGACTGTCTTTGGGGAGGCGTTCCGCCTGGATGAGGTGGTACGCCCGCAGGATTTTTTTCTTGAAATTGTACGCTCCGTCGCTGAGGGCAGCCTGTCGCCAGATGTCCTTGTCGTGCTCCAGGTAGAAGTGCTCCACGTCCGCACGCGTCTCTCGCGGCCTCGACTTCCACGCCTCCTCAAACCCGATGCGCGACGCCTCGTACCGATCCTGGAACTCTTGCTTGGAACGAAGTCCGTACGCGTGCCGCACGTGCGGCACGATGCTCATCGTGCGGAACGCCATGGACGGGGACATGAAGAGGATAAGGTACTGGCACCATCCGAAGAACCCCCTGAAGGACAGGTAGGGATACTGTTTCCGCAGCGCGAAGAAGCTTCCGAACATAGGGGGATGATAACACGGCCCAAGGAATAGGGGTTACCGGGAACAGGACACTGCTCACGCCGCCCTTGGCTCATCTTCCTGCCGTTTGAGCCCTTCCAGCTGGTGGATGATCCCCTCCGTACAAGCACGGACATGCTCATCATCGGGGATTTCCGTCACCATGTGATGCCAAAGATTGATGACCCCGTGGATACTCGTCTCCTCCATGGCCTTTAAAAACAAACGTGCCTGTATGAGTGTGGGGGCAGCCCCGTCGCGGAACACCGCATCGATTGCCTTGGCGCAGTCCTCCGACGTGTGGATGGGAAAGACGCCCGGGGCGTACTGGAAGAAACGATGACCGAAGAGCAGCACGGGCTTCCCTCGGAAAATCGCCTCGAACCCGACCGTCCCCGTGGCGGTTGCCACCGCCGAACAATGCTCCCGGAGGGCAAAGGTATCGGTGTGGCGCGCGATGAACCGCACCTTCTTCAATTCCAGAAAATCCCGGTAGGAATCGACATCGCGGGCAAGCCAGCCGCTCTCGCGAGGATGTTCCTTGACATAGATGAGCACATCGTCGGGCAGGTGCGCATTCAAGAGCTGAGCGATGAGTGCTTGGTCGACGTACGCACCGGCCATGGGAACGGTTGAGGCCTCCGGTTGGAAATGCAGAGTCAGGTACACGTAGGGGCGGCTGAAATCCGGCTCAATCGCATGGGCGTTGTAGAAGGCATTGCGATCGTGAATGACCTTGCGCCGTTCCCTCATGTGCAGAAGGCTGCCTATCCCCGCGGGAGTGGCGAAACGGGCGAGATGCCGGAGCGCCTGCACGGGCCGGCGGAGGAGCATCTCGCGCACGGCCTGCCAGTAGGTGGAACGCCAAACGGCCTCGATGGGCGGAGTTTCACCTCCAGGAGTAGTAAGCGCCCGATAGCGCCGCGCGAAGCGGTCACCGAGCGGAATCGCCTCCGGATCCGTCACACGGCCGTATTCCTGCGACAACTGCCCGTAACGTTCTTCGAGCTGGACGGCCGATCGCTGCCAATCGCTCTCCGCAAACGAGGTATCCCGCACCGGCCCGGCATCGAGATACAGCACGGAAATGCCCCTGTCCTTGCACAGGTAATAGATGATGATATCGGGAATTTCATGGGGCATCCACGCCGCGAGGTAAAGGTTGATGCGTCGCCGCGAGAGGTAATCATTCCAGAAACGGAGATGACGCAGGTACCAGCGCTTGCGGGTCACGTACGGAATGCTGCGTTTCCACTCCAACCGCATGACCATGTCCATAAAGATGCACTCACACTCGCGCATCCGCTCCACGAGCGCTTCATCGAGGGGCTGGAGAGCGTCCCAGTCGACTCCTCTGTAGTGACAACCGCGGATCTCGCCGGAGAGGAACCACTCCTGGTGACCTTCCGGAAGAGGAGGGAAGTACGGCGGCGCGCCCTCGGGGGCAATGAAAGCGCCGAATTCAAACGGCTGAGCACGGAGCACCTGATCGATCACGCGCTGGGAAACGGCGTAGGAGAAGCGGCCAATGATGGCACGGAAGGGAGCGGAAGCCATGGCCAAAATACAACGGTTGCGAAAGAAAGGGATCTCACTCGTCGCCCATGATGAGGGTCTTGCGCTGCATGGGATCGAGCGACCGGATGCCCGGATCCTCGTAGAAAGAATCACCCTGGTAGTGCGTCGTGGAGATCTCCTCGAAAATGGCGCCGTTCTCCGTGGAGAAACTGTGCACGGAATTGCGCTTTACCAGGACGTAGTCGCCCGGTCGCAGCCGCAGCGTCTCGCCATCGAGCTCTACGGTCAGGTCGCCCCACAGGAGCGCGAATGTCTCCTCCTTGCGCTCGTGGCTGTGTCGGGGATGGCGTTGTCCGGGCACCATGACGATGAGCTTCTTGCAATACTCGCGGTTCACGTTGGTGATGATGACTGCTCCCACTTCCCGTATGCGTTCCAGGCCCAGGTGGTGGGAGAGCTCGATGGCCCCATCGCTCCCGATGGGGATACCTGCCTCGCTGAGCATGCCCCGCGCCTCGTGCACGAGTTCCCGCGCAAAGAGCGCCTGGTCGGCATGCTTCTCCTCCATGATAGGCTTCCCCGCCGCGTAGTTCCGCGACGCCGCGTATGTGGAACGGTAGCTGCCGAACGACCCGCTGGAGAGCTGGCCTTCCTGCAGCGGCATGGCGAAGGACACGTCTTCCCTGCGGATTACCTGCCCCTTCCGGATGGGACGTTTGGCGTACGTCCCCCGCATGAGGGACCGGAGGGAGGACTGCTCGTCGCGGTGGACAGGCTTGTCGGAAACGCCGCGGGCCGTACGGGCGCGGCAGGCAGCTTCCACCCAGCGTTCCGTCTGCGTGGGATCCATCGAGTAAGCATTGAGCGTCCCTATACCGACATGGCGTTCCAGGAAGCCCGCCCCTGCGCCGACGGCGGTGACGGCGGGGAGGACGTCGTCGGGAGCCTCGTGTCCGGAATACCCGATGGGGACGCCCGGGTATCGCCGGAGGAGCCGGGGAATGACCGCGAGATTGAGCAGGCGGTCCGGCGCGGGATACATCCCGACGCAGTGCATGAGGGCGAAGGGAAGGGAATGGTGTTCGAAGAAACTGACGATCTTGTCCATGTCCGCAAACTGCACGCCGGCCGTGGACACGATGACCGGCTTCTTCGCAGCCGCGATCCTCTCCAGGAGGGGCCAATCCAGGGCACTGCAACTGGCCACTTTGATGACATCCACATCCAGGGCAAGGCACTGCTGCACGGACGCCTCGTCGAACGGCGTGGCGATGACGAGCAGTTTCCGCTTGCGGGCGTGCGCGGCCAGGCTGGAGAATTGCTTTTCGGTGAGCCGCGTGGCGAGGAAGCGCCCGATGTGCTTGGCATCCTTCCGCGTGCGGAAATCCTTATGGATGAAGGTATCGAGGTGGCGGAACTGGAATTTGATCGCCCCCCGGATGCCGTGCCGCTTCGTGATGTCCGCCATGGCATCAATAATGCGCTTCCCGTGTTCGGGATCGCCCTGGTGGTTGTTCGCCATTTCGAAGATGAAGAGACCGTCAAAGGGTGTCGCCATGGGAGTGGAGGAGGGAAGCGGAAAGGTAGGGAGGCAGGGCGCGGTCGTCCACGTAGACATCCGCCGCCGGTTTGCCGAAGTGCAATGCATGGTAAGGGACGCCCCATTCTGTCATCTGCCGCTCGGTCAGCGCTTTCCAGTCTCTACCGGTCTCCGAACCGCGCGCGGTGTAGAGGATAATGCGGTGCCCGGCTGCATGGAGACGGCGGATGAGGGCGACCATCCCCTTGTTGGGTTGTGCACGTTCGTAGTTGATGTCCGGAAGGAATTCTGCGACCACGCCGTCAATGTCGAAGCAGATAACCAGTGGCTTCCCCCCGGAGCGCCAGGAGCGTGAGAGGAGTTTCCATTCGGCCCGGAACAGATCCTCCTCCGTATCGATGTCACTATTCTCCTCCATCAGGTAACCGAAGATACGGCGGCCGGTCATGGACTGCTTTTCGAGGATGACGGAAGAACGGACCGCATCGATGCAGGCGTTCTGGGCGTAGGCAGTGGGAAGGAGTTGACGAGGCAGGTTGTGCGCCTCTTTACGGTCACATATTGCAGCGGGAACGAGCGTCTTGTCTTCCCGCATCGTCCACATTTTGAATGGAATCTGGCGCGCGGGGGCAACCGAACGCACGGAGTCGAGCGTAGGGTCGGCGAGGAGAATGCGCACGACGGCATCGATATCCTCGCTCCGGCGCAGGGGAAAGGTGGGACGCAGATGCACACAGATATCCGGGACAGTACCTTCATGTTCCTGGAGCCATTGCATGGCGTGCGTGAATACCTCCAGGTCCGTCGAAAGGTCCCCCGCGAATTCCGCCGGTCGCAGGAAGGGGACTTCCGCCCCGGCCTGCCGTGCGATATCCGCATAGCGCTCACTGTCGGTGCTCACGATGACACGCCCCACGGACGCGGCATGCTTCGCTTGCTCGATGGCATGCACGAGGAGCGGCTTGCCTGCGATACACCGGAGATTCTTGTCCAGAACGGTCTTTGAACCGGACCGGGCGGGAATCAGGGCGAGGACACCAGCCATGGCCTCATCATACTTTGAAAAAGGAGCGCAAGCATCATGTTTTCTCCCCTTTGCAATGGTACACTGGCCGCCATGCCAACCAACAATACGCTCCAGAAGTTTTACAACTGCGTCTATAAGAAAGGGGAGAGGACGCACTACACCCAGTTCCGCCTGCAAAAAGGGGACATGCCGGAGGAGTTCAGGGCGGTTCTCGGACTCCTGCCATGGGAAGGGAAGGAGGTGCTGGACGCGGGTTGCGGCACGGGGGACATGTGCGCCCTCATCGCCGCTGCGGGGGCTGCGCACGTAACGGGCATCGACTATGCCGAAAGCGCCATCACGGAAGCAAAGAAAAAGTACGGAGAGACAGGGGCCATCTTCCTGCAGAAATCCATCGATGAGATGGAAGGGGAATTCGATGCAGTGATCTCCCTGGGGACACTGGAACACATGGATGACCCCCTCAGGACCCTGCGGCACCTCAAAGGATTACTGAAACCGGGAGGATCGCTCATCGTCACATGCCCCAACTGGCTCAACCTGCGCGGTTACGTTCTTCAGACGCTCTGGCACCTTTTCCGCGCCCCCATCACGCTCGCGGATTTGCACTACCTCACGCCGGGCGATTTTGAGGAATGGGGAAAACAATTGGGCATGCGGCTGGAATGGTCCACAGTGGATAGCGACTGGGGCCAGGGGAAGAAAATGGTGGAGGACTTCAAACGAAGACTCCCCAACGTTGCGCGGGACGCCCACATGGCCGTGACGCAGGAACAGATCGACGGGTTTATCAGGTGGCTGGAGCAACGTGCCCTCCCATTCCAAAAAGAGGAAAAGCAAAGCGGCGCGGTGGGCGTGTACCACTTCCGGATGATTTAGAACTTCTGCTGCTCCCACAGCTCGTGGAAGGCGCCCTGCTTCTCGAGGAGTTCCTGGAGCGCCCCTTCCTCCACGAGGCGGCTGTCCTTGATCACCACGATCTTGTCTGCGTTACGGATGGTGGAGAGCCGGTGCGCGATGACGATGGAGGTACGTCCCTGTACCGCCTCGTCTATCGCTTCCTGGATGAGCTTCTCCGTCTGGCTGTCGAGGGAGCTCGTCGCCTCGTCGAGGATGAGGATATCCGCTCCCTTGAGGAGCGCACGGGCGATGGAGACGCGCTGTTTTTCGCCGCCGCTCAGTTTGACCCCGCGGTCCCCGATGGGCGTTTCCAGCCCTTGCGGTAACAGTTCGATGAACTGTAAGAGGCGCGCGCGCCGTACGGCGTCCTGCAACGCCTCCTCCGGCACATTCTCCAGCCCGTACGTGATATTGTTGCGAAGCGAATCGTGCAGGAGAAGCGTCTCTTGGCTCACGAGGGCGACACGGGCAAGGTAGGAATCGAGCGTAAAGCTGCGGAGGTCCTCGCCGTCGATGAGAATGGATCCCGGCGGGCAATCGTAGAACCGCATGAGAAGGCTGATGAGCGTGCTCTTGCCCGAGCCCGTCGGCCCCACAACGGCCGTCATCTTGCCCCGCTCGAACGTAAGGGAAACGTCCTGCAGCACCTCCCGCCCTTCCCCGTACGAGAACGTCAGGCGGCGGCAGACGATGGAATCCTTGAGTCCGATGAACTTCTTATCGCCCCCCTTCACGAAGTACTTCCCCTCCTCATCGAAAATCTTGAAGACCTCATCGAGAGGCCCGGAAGAGGCTGCGAGTGTGCCGCGGAACCCCGAGAGGCCCCCGAACTTGCTCGCCGCGTTCACGACGATGTAGAAGTACACGACCAGCGCGGAACCCGAGGCGATCTGGTCGCGGCCAAAGAACGCGAGTGCGCCCACAAAGACCCCGGCCGCCACGAGGAGCGTGATGGTCTCCTGGAGCGGGAGGATGAGCGCATGGAAAACCGACGCCCGGTAATTCATGCGCGCCATGTCATCGCTGATCCGCGTGTACTGCCCCTGCTCCTCGCGCTCCGTGCGGTAGGATTTGACGAGGGCTATGGTGGAAAGGATCTCCACCGACTTCTTACCCAGTTCCGACCCGCGCTGCGCAATGGCGCGGGAAAGGGACCGGATGCTCATGATCATTCCCCGCACGATGATGTGCAACAGGAAGAAGAGCGGCACTGCGAAGATTGTCATCTTCCAGGAGATGGCCAGCATCATCACGAAGTAGGCCGTGAGCGAAAAGATGGAGTTGATGTAGCGGTCCGCCATCGTGAGCGGCAGCAGGGCGCGGCGGGAGAAATCCAAAAGCAGCGTGTTGTGGTGGCCGATGTTGGTGGTGTCGAAGAAAAGCTTTCCGAAGCTCAGGTACCGCGTGAAGAGCACCTTGCGCAGGTGGTGCTGCACCCGCTCCGAGAAGTAGGCGACGCTGATAATGGAGAGGTACCGGAACGCGTTCTTGAGGACCTGGATGACGATGAAGCCCGCGAGGAGCACGCCGAAGAGGAGGCGGTCGTTCTCCAGGATAAACGCCGGGAGAAGGTGCATGACCGGCCCGATGTACGGCGCTTCGGTGATGAAGGAGAAGCTCTTCTGGAGGAACCCGTTGAGGAGGGGAATGAGGAGCCCCATCCCTACCCCTTCGAACAGGGCGGACCCTATGGCCAGGGCTATCGGAAGGGCCATGTAAGCCGGGTGGATGTGCATCCACCGCATGAGCTGGAAAATCCGCGCCACGTTCGAACGTTCCCTCGAGGGGTTAGCCATCCCGGCAACGCTAATACCACAAGCCACGAATGTCCATGCCTCCCGGAGTGATTTCCCCCTTAACAACAGGCCTCGCCACCGCGACAATGGTCATGCCCATGCATATCGTCCTCCTCAACGATGATGCGCTCCCCTCCGCTCGCGGAGGGGCAGCCGTGGTGGTGGAGCACCTGCGTCGCTCCTACAGGAAGCTGGGGCATGAAGTTACGCTCGTCACTGTGCACGGGGAAGAGGGAGGGATACGGGAAGAGAATGACGGGATAGGACGCATCTTCGCGGTGCCGGCGCGGTACGACCGGCGCAGGAGGCACCGCCACTGCGTGTCGCCGTCCGCGCCCGTTCTCGGCCGCATTGCTGCGGTGCTGCGGGAGTGCAAGCCGGACGCCGTCCATGCGCACAACCTGCACGAGTTCCTGACGTACGGCGCATTGCGCGCTGCGCGGGCGCATACGGAGCGTCTCATCCTCACGGCGCATGACACGTTCCTCGTCTCGTTCGGGCGCGTGCGCGGACCGGCATTTGAAGGAGACACGCTCGCAGGCCGTCCGCACCGCATGCGCCTCCGGGAACACTTCGAAGCGGCAGGAAGGCGCTACTGGCCGCTTCGGAACTACCTCATCCGGAAGATCCTCCATGAGACCGGGACGCAGGTGATATCGATCAGCGACGCGCTTCGGGACTTCCTCAATGCCAATGGCATACCGGAGACGGTGACCATCCATAACGGGACGGAGGTGCTCCCGCCTGTTCCCGATACAGAGGTGGCTGCTTTCAGGAAAGAAAAGAAACTGAACGACATGGTGATCCTCTACGGCGGACGCATGAGTGAAGACAAGGGCAGCGCCGCGCTCCTGGCGGCCTTCTGCCAGGTCCGGAAACGCTGCCCCCAAGCCCAGCTCCTCCTCGCCGGCGACCCGGAGCGCATCACTCCGCTCCTGGAACGTCTTCCGACGGAAGAGAGGGAAGGGATGGTCCCCGCCGGATGGCTCACGAGGGAGCAGATGCGCTTGGCCTATGCGGCGTCAACCGTGGCAACGACGCCGTCCCTCTACCTCGACCCCTTCAACCTGATGAACATCGAGGCAATGGCGGAAGGGGTACCGGTGGTGGGCACGTGCTTCGGGGGGACGCCGGAAATCATTGTGGATGGCGAAACCGGCTTCGTCATCAATCCGCGGGATACGACGGGATTCGCCAAACACCTCATCACCCTGTTGCAGGACCGCGGAAAGGCGCGGGAAATGGGGGAGCGAGGAAGGCAGCGCGTCCAGGACAATTTCTCCATAGACGCACAGACAACGGCATACCTCGATTTGTTTCATGAACCGAAACGCGGGTTCGTCTGTGGTGAGCAAAGTCGAACCACGAACCCGTGCTGCTAACGGAAAAGGTGAAGGAGATACTGCAACAACGGCGTAACCTTCACCGCGGAACTGTTGACCTCATACTTCACCACCTGCAGGTTCGGCAGCGCCTTCTTGATGAGAGCAATATCCTCGTCCGTATACCCGATGAGGTGCGACACTTTGTAATACTCGAACGGCTCCGCGATCTTTCCCTGCGGCGCCAGGCGCGCGATGGTGTCCGCATGGATCATGGCCGCATTCTTGTACCCCTTGAACGTGAACAGCGTCCATCTGTTCGGGTGTGCCACTACAGCACCAAGAGGAAGGACATCGAGAGCGGCTGTTGCGGCATACGTCTCGAGTACCGGTGATTTGACGTAGTAGGTGGCGAATTCCTTGCGGTTCGCCTGCACAAGCTGCAAAGCGATGATGGCAGTCAGAAGCGCCACAAGCGCTCCCGTGCTCCACCTCTTCCATTCGCGTTGCAGGACGGGCGCGACCGCCATCACCCCCGCCCCCGCGAAGATTGCCAGGCCCCACCCCACGTCCATGAGATGGCTGCGGGTGTAGAGGAGCGCGAACCGCACCACGAGCTCCATCCACAGGATCATGCCCAAGTAGAAGAGCATCAGCGGACGGTGCCGCCGCCAGAGAACCACGATGCCGGGGATAATGAAGAGCCAGAGGAAGGCGCCGCCCACCGTCTGCGGGAAGATGAGGGACGGGAACTGGTTGAGGAACACCCAGAGGCCGGCCTTGAGCCGGGCAAGCGACGTGGCGGGTTCCACGCCGAAGAGCAGCCGATAGCTCTCGTTGTTCCGCCGGTCGAGGAAGGACCCGCTCGCCGCCTTCTGGCGCAACATGGCGTCGTAGTCCGCGCGGTTGAACTCGTATGTGTAGTCATCGGGGTAGAGGTGGTTGAGGCCGGCGTCGCGCGTGCCGATGGAGGAAAGGAACAAGGATGTGCGTTCCCGCAGACCGCCATCCGCGTTGAGCACCGGCACGAGCAGCGGCGAAAGGTACCCCGCTACGCTCAGGGACCCGAAGAGGAATGCCGCCAGCACGCCCTTCTTCCAGGAGCGCCTGTAGATCCAGAGGAACGTGAGGCATACCCACGGCACGAAGGTAACAAGGGCGTCTCGTGCGGAGACGGCGAAACCGAGGAGAAGACCGGAAAGGATCACCGCCACCCAGAAGTGCCGCTTGGAGAGGGTGAGGAACACCAGGGCACTGAGGAATGTGAGGAGCAGCCCCAGCGCGTAGCCGTCCATCTTCACCGCCTCGAGCCAGTACATGGGCATGAGCGCGTAGATGAGGGTAGCGACCCACGCCGTCCCCGCGCCGAAGAGCCTGCGCACAAGCAGCCAGAACGCCACAACCGAGGCGGACATGAGGGAGGCATTGAGCCACGTCCACCCCATACTGTCGCGCCACCCGATACCGGCGGCGTGCATGGCGCTGAGGAAGAGCGTCATGAGGCGGGCGATGTTGGCGGAGAACATTCCTGTTTCCGAAAAATCCCTCGCCATCTCGATGCCGGGCAAAAAGGGCGGATACCCCGCGAGGATGGCGGGCAACATCCAAAACAACACGAGCGCAAGGCAGCACACGACCATGAGCGCCGCCTGCCAACGTGGACCGGGAGCACGGATCACGAGGGGAGCGTACCAGAAACGCCCAGGATCTGCCGCACCTTCTCCGCGATCTTGTCCCCCATGATGTCCGCCTTCTCCTCGAAGGAACGGGACTCGTGCGGGCTCGGTGGCCCGCCGACGTACGGCAACGAGCAATCCTCCACGGCCTTGAGGAACAGCCGCATGTCATGCAACGAGGGCTTTTCCCGTCCCTCCAGGATGCAGCGTACGGCACGCGCGCAATCCTCGGAGGTATGGATGCGTTGCATGCCAGGAGCGTACTGGATGAAGCGGTGGCCAAAAACCAGGGCAGGCGTGCCCCGGAAGAGCCCTTCGTACGCCGCCGTGCCCGTGATGGTAGCCACGGCCACGGCATTTTTCATGAGCCCGAATGTATCCTGGCTACGAGGGACCAGGGTGACGGAAGGAATCTCCTGAAGGGAACGGTAGAACGCGGAACTGCGGCACATCTCCCCCTGTGCGGGATGCTCTTTAACGTACAGACGTATGCCGGGAGGGAGATGTGAGGCGAGAAGTTGGACAGCGAGTTCCTGGTCGACGAACACCCCGCCCATGGGGCACGTGGTCGCTTCCGGTTGCTGGTGGAGGGGGAAATAGATGTACGGCTTTGAAAGGTCAGCCTCTTTGGTTAAGCGGTCATACAAAAGGGCAGTCTTGTGTTGTGCCCACTTCCTCACCCAGAACTGCGGCGAGAGTACAAAGGAGAGGAAGCTGCGTGGCTTGCGAAGCATCATCTTCGCCGCAACGCCCGCCCACTTGTGCAGGAAGCTCCGCTGCAATTCCGGCTTACCGCATATGAACAGATTCCAGGGCTCCTCGTTCCTCTGCGTCTGGGCTGCGAAATACTCCTCGAACTTCGGTGTGAGGGGTACGGGGCAGGAGGGATCGGGGTAGTGCAAGCGCAGTTCCCCCATCTTCCCTTCGAGTTCCTTGCCCGGCTCCTCAATCTCGTCCACGAGGAAGAATGCATCCATGATGTAGCACCGGTCGATGTAGAACATGGGAATGCCCTTGAGTTTGCAGAGTTCGTAGATCACATAGTCGTAACCCTGGTGCGGGAGCGTGAAGTGGAAGGAGAGCGTGATCTTCTTCGTCTCGATGACATGGTTCCAGTAGCGCAGGTGCCACATGTACTGGCGCTTGCGCTCCTCGTAGGGAATGTCCGCATGCAGTCCATACCGACCAAGCATCAGCAGGTAGACGGCTTCGCAATGCCGCATGCGCTCGATGAGTTCCTCGTCCAGCGGCGTCACGGTGTTCCAATCCACGTCGGCGTACGGCCGTTCACGCAGCTGCGTGGAAGACACGCGCACGCGATTCGTGCCGAGTTCCGGCAGCTCCGCCGTGGCGTAGTCCTCTACGATGGAGACGCAGATGCCCACCTCAATGTCACGGAACGCCCGCTCGAGCATCCGTTTGCTGCAGGAGTCATTGAAACCTTTGAGGAGGATATTGACGCTCTTCATGGGGCGGGAACGGCGGACCGTCAGAGGGGCTTGCACACTTCCGCCCAGAGGTACCGATCCGTCTCATGGTACGTGGAAACCTCCGTAAAACCAACGGCCTCAAGGGCTTTTTGGACTTCCCGCTTTGTGAAGCACGCGCCGTAGACCGTGCCGTAGCGCCGCAGCCACGGGAGGGGAAGGATGTTCCGCCAGAGGGTGAAAGCAACGTAGAACGTGCCGAACCCCCTGTACCACAGAACCTTCCCGGGAGGGTTTCCCGGCGTGCCGCGCAACTGGAACTTGGCCCGCCCGCCCGGCTTGAGGACGCGGTAGATCTCACGAAAGTAGGATGTGATGACGCGCTTACTGGGGATGTGCTGGAGCACGATGAAGCTGAAACAGAAGTCCACGCTCCCATCCGCGCACGGCTGCAGCCCCTTGCCGTCGCCCACGACCCACTCCACATTCGTGAGGTGGGCGTTGTCCTCCTTCGCCCTGCGGATCATTTCCTCCGAAATGTCGATCCCCATCACCCTGCCGCACTGCGCGGCGAGCGCTCGTACCAGACGACCCGTGCCACATCCGATATCGAGGACCGTATACCGTCCGTATATCTCCCGCGTGATACCATGCTTGGCGAAATACGGCAGTACGTACTTCTCGATGTCCTCGCGCCCGCTCTCGTAGTATTCCTCCTTGTTCCAGGCGTCCTTCTTGCTCATCACCCAAAAGAGCGCATTGTCCTGCGCACGGTTGTCCCAATCCTTTCGCATTGCGGCTTCCTGCATTGTTTTGAGTGTACCATGATAGTCAGAGTATCCTCCAACACGTGCCAGAAGATCTTCCAGCGCCGGCATCGTTCGACCAGGTGCAACAGGACTACTGGCGCAACCAGAAGCACCGCAAGCGCCGAGATCCGGACCATCCCGTGGTCCGCGCATTCGTCCTTCCCAAGATCAAAGCCATCCGTTCCGTCGTAGACCTGCCCGCGCGGCCTTCTATCCTGGACGTGGGTGCGGGCAACGGTTACTTCAGCGCGTGGTGGGGGAAGGAGGGGAACGTGACGGCCGTGGACTACTCGCCCGTGATCCTCGAGGGGAATCCTGTGGCAAAGAAAATGGTGATGGACGCGCGCAATCTCCGGTTCCCGGCGGGATCCTTCGATTTGTCCTTCTGCCATGCAGTCCTCCACCACATCCCCCGTCAGGACCGCGTCACCGTGGTGCGCGAAATGGCGCGGGTCAGCAAACAATACGTCGCCGTCATCGAACCCAACCGCTACAACCCCCTCATGCTGGCATTCAGCCTTTTGAAGAAGGAGGAGAGGGGAGGCCTGGCTTTCTCCCGCTCCTACACATGCTCCCTCCTGGAGCAGGCAGGACTCCGTGTGATCTACTCCTGTTCCTGGGGGGCGCTCACGCCGAATCGCATGCCTTTCGCGCAGCTCCTCCTGCCGCTGTTCGCCGCGCTGGAGAGACCGCTGCCGTTGGGCGTGGCGAACATCGTGGTGGCGGAACGGGTCTCCTGATGCCCTGGAATCGGTTTTTTCCGCATCTGCAAGTTGTTTTTATCTGTTGTGGACAAACCTCCTTCCCGCCTACTATGGACACATGGAATGTGCCATCGTCATTCCGGCCTTCAACGAAGCGGCAGCCCTGCGGGGCGTTCTGGAGGAGCTGGTGACGTACCTCGGGCAGCAGCGCATTGCCGCACAAGTGATCGTGGTCGATGACGGTTCTTCGGACCGAACGGCGGAGGAAGCGCTGGCCGTACCCGGTGTGCGGCTCATCCGCCATCCGTACAACAAGGGATACGGCGCGGCACTCAAGACGGGCATACAAGCCGCGCAGACGGAGTGGTGCATCACCTATGACGCCGACCGCCAGCACACGCCCGACCTGATTTCTCTGTTTCTCCCGTTCCTCACGGACGGGAACGACATGGTAGTGGGAAAGCGCGAGGGATACCGCGGCCCCTGGATTCGACAGCCCGGCAAGAAACTCATCTCCTTCGTCGCCAATTATGTGACGGAGCGGAAGATCCCCGATCTGAACTCCGGACTGCGCGCCTTCCGACGTGCCGCCTTCCTGCGCTACATGCACCTCTTTCCCAACGGCTTCTCCCTCTCCACCACGAGTACCGTGTGCTTCTTCAAGGAGAACCTGAACGTGGTCTACGTGCCCATCAGGATACGCGAGAGGGTGGGCAAGAGCACCGTGCGTCCCCGCGACTTCGGGAAGACGCTCATGCTGGTGCTGCGCATCATTATGTTGTTCTCGCCGCTCCGCATCTTCCTGCCCGCCTGCTTTTTCTTCGCACTCCTCACGGTGGCGGACATCGCCCTGGAGTACGCCATGACCAAGAGCATCGCGAATCAGAGCGCCGTCGCGCTGGTGTCCCTGGCTAGCCTCACATTCTTCTTCGGCCTGCTCGCCGATCAAATTGCCGCCATCCGCCGCGAACATCTGAGACAGGCTTCCTGACATGCCTTCACGCCTCCGAACATCGGCGATCCTCGTCGGCGCCGCCAAGGGCATCGGCGTTCTGCTGTTCGGCGTCATCCTCCTCCGCTTGGACGCCGCGCAGGCGGCCGCCGTCCTCGCGTCCGTCCCGTCCGCCGTCCTCCTCGCCGCCTTGGGATTATTCCCCGCGATGTACCTGCTCCGTTCCCTACGGTGGCACATCCTGTCGAACATCGCTCCGGAACCCATTCCTTTCAACGAGTCGGTGCGCGTCTACTGCGCCAGCCTGTTTCTGGGCATCGTGACGCCGGGCAAGATGGGAGAAACCTTCAAGATTCCCGTGCTCGTCGCCAAAGGGCTCTCCGCCAAAACGAGCGTTCTGCTCACCGTCCTGGACCGCCTGCTCGATATCGCCTGTATCGGAACGCTCGGTATCCTCGCAGCAGGCATCCTCTTCTCGTGGAAGACGACCGCCGCCCTGGGTATCTGCACGATACTCTTCGGCATCCTCGCCGGCTTCACCGTCCGCACTCGTGCCGCGAGGGAAAGCGCAGCCGTCCGGCATTGGCTGCGGCACATGCCGCAGGTGCTCCTGCTCACACTCCTCAGTTGGTCTCTCTACTTCCTACAACTTCTCGTGCTCGCAAAAGGATTCGACCTCGCGGTGCCGATGATTCCCTTCCTTGCCATCATGACAATGACGGGGATCTTGAGCCTCGTTCCCATCGCCCCGGCCGGCCTGGGAACACGCGAAGCCGCACTCCTCGTCTTCTTCACCCCGTACGGCGTCACTCCCGAGCGGACGATTGCCTTCTCCTTCTCCATCTTCCTGCTCACCATCGTCGGCTCGCTCATCGGCGCCTACTACTGGTTGCGTCGACCGTATTCCCCTCCGACTCATGCCGCTCCTCAACGGCACTGACCTGTTGCCCTCCATCGGCCACACTCTGGAGGACGCGTCACTTCCCCGCACCGCCGTCCTCACCTGCGACATCGAACCTGATTACGGCGGCAGAACGGGGACTGCCGAGCTCCTCCGGGAGAAGCGCTTCACGGCGGAACTCATGCGCTGGTGCGGCGACCGCTCCCTCCCCCTCAGCGCCTTCGTGGTCACGTCGCTCCTCGGGGAACGCCTCCCCGCCGTTGACGCCCTCCGTGACGGAGGAATTGACGTGCACTGTCACGCGCACACGCACAACGTGCGAACGTACTTCCAACATTCACGGGAGGAAATTGCGCGATCACAGGAAGCATTCACGGCGTTCTTCGGTGCGTCGGCGACGGGGTACCGTGCGCCCCAGGGCATTCTGCTTCCCGGCGACGATACTGCACTGGCACAGAACGGCTTCCTCTTCGATTCCTCCGTCTTCCCGGGACGGCGTCCGGGACTCTTCGATTGCCGTACGCTTCCTCTCACCCCATGGGAATGGCGAAGCGGAGTGCTGGAATTGCCGCTCGCGGCAACGGCACGACGACGCCTGCTCACTCTCAGCCACCTCAAACTGCGAGGCAAGACACTCTGGCAATCCATCCTGCGGCAGGATGCCCTTCCCCCGATCCTCATCGTCGATTCACACCTCCACGACTTCTTCCCTCCCTCCTCCGCTGCGGGACTGCCCTGGACTCTGCGCCTCGCCTATGCGCGCAACCGCACGAAGGGCTTTGCGCTCCTCGAATGGCTGCTGGACGTGCTGCGGGAGAGGGGCTACCGCTTCCAGAGCATGACGGGGCTGGCGCAAACCCTGCGAGAGGCATTGCGAGCCTGAAGAGCAGCTTCTATCCTTTCTCCGATGATCCGGCGCATCTGGAACCTCATCGTGCGGACTGTGGCGAGTCACCTCCCGCCCTCTCCCCTCAAGTCCTTCCTCTATGGACGGTCGGGGCTGCGCGTGGGGAAACATGTCCACATCAGCCCCGGCGTCTACGTCGCCGATGGATACCGTCCCGACCTTGTGACGCTGGAGGATTTCAGCGTCCTCGCCCCCAACGTCGTGCTCGTACCCAGCTCGCATCCCAACACGTCCTTCGTGGCGGAAATCTGGGACGTGTCGAAGCGCGCGCCCATCACGGTGGGACGGGGTTGCTGGGTGGGCGCAGGAGCGGTGATCCTCCCGGGCGTGACCATCGGCACGGGGGTGATCGTTGGGGCGAATGCCGTGGTCACCAAGGACGTGCCCCCCTTTGCCATCGTGGCGGGTGTGCCCGCACGCGTCATGGGAGATGTGCGCCGTAAGCCGCTCAAATCCCCGGAGGCGCTGGAGCGCTGGCGACGGGAACTGGGCCCCGAATTCGACGCCCCTCCTATACAGAGAGAAGGGGAATGAGTACCATTCGTCCATGCCAAACACTCTTCGCCATGTGTATGCGGAAAAAGCCCTCTCGCAGATTCCACGGCTCCTGAGTTTGGAAGACCGTAACGCTTTCTCCCCCACGTACGGCAGCTTCAAGAGAACGTACTGGATGGATAAGACCGTGGACTACATCGACGGACTCCCCCAGTACGGCGTGTCCTCGTTAATCCTGGCCTACACCCATGACATGCCGGGGAACATCTTCTACCGCCAGGAAAAAATCCGCGCCTGGGCGCTTGCCGGCATGCGCTACTGGGCAAAGGTCCAGCACCGCGACGGTTCCTATGACGAGTTCTATCCCAATGAACACGGCTGGACGGGACCCACGGGCTTCCTGCTCTACGCCATGCTGAAAAGTTATATGCTTTTGGAAGAACGGAATGAGTTCCCGGAGGATTTTAAGGACGAGTTCTTCATGGCATGCCGCAAATCCGCCGATTTCATCATCCGCTGGGATGAGCATGGTGTCCTCGCCAACCACCATGCCATGGGCGTGTTGCCGGTGTACTACGCCTACCATGCATTACGGGATCCGTCCCTCCTCGAAGGCTACGAGAAGAAGCTCGCCGTCTTTCTCTCCTATCACCATCCGGCGGAAGGATGGAGCCTGGAGTACGACGGCGCCGACATCGGCTACCTCTCTGCCACTGTGAGCTTCCTCGGAAAAGTGTACAAGCTCAATCGTGATGAGCGCCTCAGGAAGGTGATGGAAGAATCCGTGCGGTTCCTCTCCCACTTCGTCTATCCCAACGGTTTCTACGCCGGAAGCATGGGCAGCCGGCAGACCCTCCACTTCTACTCCCACGGCTGCGAAATCCTGGCGCCGGAAATGCCGCTCGCTGCACGCGTCGCGGACGCCATGCTGGAGAGCCTCGCGGCGGGTAAGATCGTTCCGGCGGAAATCCAGGGTGACCGATACTTCCTCTACCGCATTCCCGAGCACCTGGAATCCTACATCGATGCGGGGGAGAGGAAGGGAACGGAACTCCTCCCCTATGAGCGGAAGGATTTCCAGACCGTCTTCCCCGAGAGCCGCTTCTACATCCGCAAGCGGGGTAACATCTACCTTCTGGGCAATGCCGCTAAAGGCGGGGTCGTCAAACTCTTCACGACGGATACCAAGAAGCTCCTCCTCAACGACTGCGGCATCATCGGGCGGACGACGAAAGGGAAGACCCTCACTTCACAGTGGGTTTCCCCCACCTACACCTTCGAGCCGTCCAGTGACGGCTTTGCAGTGTCTGGCCGTCTGCAGATGGTGCCTATGAGCCAGATGTTCACTCCTCTCAAACGCATCGTCTTCGTCCTGTTCATGTTGGCATTCGGCTGGAACACGGCTCTCGCGTACCACATCAAGGGGTTGATCCGGCGTGTTCTCGTCTTCAGTAAGAAGGAGGTGCCTGCGCTTTTCCGGAGGGACGTGCGGCTGGAAGAGGATGTTCTCCGCGTCCGCGACAAAATCACTCTCGAAGGTAATCTCCGTTTCGCATCCCTCCAGATCAGTGACGAATTCTTCGTGCGCTATGTGCCGCAATCCTGTTACTTCCAATCCCAGGAATTCGACGCTCGCCCCCACCTTCTCACGGGGGAGCAGTTGGAAATCCTCAACGGGAAGAATAGTATCTGCCTGGAACGCACGGTGGATCTGCACACCGGGAAGGAATCGCCGCCTGCGGTGGTCTCATGAGAGTATAAGGATCCTCTTCATCCGCTCCTCCCATGTGTGCGTCTGCACGCGCTGCCATCCTTCCTGCACGCGGGTTTGCGCTTCCTGAGGATGTTTCAGCACGTCTTCCAAAGCCTGGGCAAGGGATGCGGGATCACCCGGCGCGCATAATCTTGCCACGCTTCCATCGAGAACATCCCGCAGGGGCGGCAGGTCGGCGGCCACGATGGGGCGACGGGCAGCCAGGTACTCGAAGATCTTGAGGGGGGACGTGTCCCGGCGAAAGTAGGGATGGTCGGAGCGCGGTGCGGGATACGCAAGCGCGTCACAGGCTGCCAGTGCGGACGGCACTTCGTCCGCGCCGATGCGGCCCTCGAAGCGGACGAGGGAGGCGATGCCCAACTCCAACGCCATCCGCTTGTACCGCTCCGCCCACCCCGCAGGCCCTCCCACGATCCAACCTCGGAACAACACGCCCCGCTGTGAAAGGAGCTTGAACGCCTGCAACAGTTCGCCCACCCCTTTCTGGATGGTGTCCTGCGTCACGAGGGAACCCACGTAGCCGATCACGGGATGGACGGGATCCAATCGCCACATCAGCTTCGCTTCATGGAGGGAGGGAGTTGAAACGAAAGGAGCCAGATCCACGGCGTCGCCTTCCACGGCCAGGCGTGACGGGGCCACCCCCCAGGAAGCCAGCTCCCCCCGCATGGGGCTCGTGAGGCACACCACCTTCCTGCATTCATTGCACAGGCCGACGAACCTCGTCCTTCCCCGGCGCGGGAGCGTGTGGAGCTCCAGGATGACGGGGGCACCCGAGCGGACTGCGGTGCGGAGGAGGAGCGGGGAGCGCAAGTAGAGGAGGTCCGCGGGATGCGCCCGCAGGTACCGGCGGAGCGCGAGCCTGTAGAACCACGTCCCCACAAGCATTTTGAAAGCGCCCGGAACAAGAAGTGTCGTCCAGGGATCGAAGTGCCGCAGGCGTTCGACGGGAAAGGTGGGGAACACGCCGTACGCGTCGCGGGGATCCAGGGGAACGTCCCGCCCCGCCGTGGGGACCGTCATGGTGACGTCATGCCCCAGACGTACCATCGCGGCACACACCTCGGCCATCTGGCGGCTGTGCGCCTTCTCGGAAGGGAACCGGGCATGGTTGAGGTAGAGGATACGAAGCCGCGGCGGAGCTGCAAGCGAAGACGGGATCACGCGAATATCATAACAGGAATAACAAGGGTACACTGTCCCGGCTATGGGATGCACCGTCTGCGCATTCGGCCATTTTGACCTTGAGGGAGGGCGGAGCTGGGTGATCCGGACCGGCCTCCTGGAGCACGGCTGCAACGTGGTCCTGTGCCGGACGGAGGCCAAGGGATTTCTGCGTAAATATCGGGATCTCTGGCGCCGGTGGCACGCACTCGCGGTCCGGGTCGACGTTCTCTATCTCGTATTCCTGGGACACTACCTCTCGCCACTCGCCTGGTTCCTTGCGAAACGAAGGAACATTCCCTTCATCGCCGACGCGTTCCTCTCCCTCTACGACACCGAAGTCTTCGACCGGCGGCGCGTCTCCCGCTTCCATCCCCGGGCGTGGATCCTCTGGTTCGTCGATTGGCTCACCTGCCGCCTCGCGGACGTCGTCCTCCTTGATACGGAGGAGCACGTGGATTATTTCGTCCGCACCTTCCGCATCCCGCGTGAGAAGTTCCTCGTCCTCCCCATCGGTTCGCGCACCGACATCTTCCGCCCTCTCGAGAAATCCCACGAAGCAGGAGTTACAACCACAAACAACACACATTCCCTTCCCCCTCAGGGGGAAGGGTTAGGGATGAGGGATGGGGGAGGGGGCTTTATTGTGGAATTCCACGGGACGTTCATCCCCCTCCAGGGGATCGAGACCATCCTGGCCGCGGCGAAAGAACTGCAGGCGCGGGAGGAGGACGTCCGCTTCCTGCTCATTGGCAAAGGCCAGACCTATCCCCATGCCGAGAGCCTTGTCCGGGAATGGGGACTGATGAATGTCACCTTGGCCGGCCACCGGGACATGGCGGAACTCCCGCGCATCATCGCGGACGCCGACGTGTGCCTGGGAGTCTTCGGGACCACCTCGAAAGCCCTGCGCATCATCCCCACCAAAGCCTATGAAATCCTCCTCTGCGGCAAGCCGCTCGTGACGGCGGCTACGCCGGCATCCGAACGCGTCCTGGAGGACGGGGAACAGGCCTTGCTCGTGCCACCGGGGGACGGGCATGCGCTGGCGGAAGCCCTTCTCCGGCTCAAGAGGGACACGGGGCTCCGCAGCCGCATCGCGGAAAACGGGCGGAAACTCGCGGAAACCGCATTCTCGCCGGGCGCGATCACCGCTCCCTTGCTACACTGGCTGCGGCGTCATGGCACGTAAAGTCTTCATCACGGGCGTCGCGGGTTTCCTGGGCAGCCACTTGGCGGACCGGTTCCTCCAGAAGGGTGACCACGTTGTGGGATGCGATAACCTCATCGGCGGATATCTGGATAATGTGTCGGACGAAGTGGAGTTCTACCAGTACGACTGCAAGTACCTCAACTCCATGAAGAAGGTGATGCAGGGCGTGGACACCGTGTACCACTGCGCCGCGACCGCCTACGAAGGCCTGAGCGTCTTCGCCCCCAACCTGATCGTGCAGAACACCATGCAGATCACCGCTTCCGTCATCACGGCCGCCATTAGTTCCGGCGTGCGGCGGTTCGTCTACTGTTCCAGCATGGCGCGCTACGGCGCGCAGGACCGCGTGCCGTTCACGGAAGACATGGACTGCAAACCGCAGGACCCGTACGGCATCGCAAAACTCGGCGGTGAACTGCTCCTCAGGAACCTCGCACAGGTGCACGGGATGGAGTATGTCATCGCCGTGCCGCACAATATCATCGGACCGCGCCAGAAGTACGACGATCCCTACCGCAACGTGGCGAGCATCATGATCAACCTCATGCTGCAGGGGCGCCAGCCCATCATGTACGGGGACGGGGAACAGAAACGCTGCTTCAGCTTCGTCAAAGATGACATCCAGATCCTGGAGAAGCTCATCGATGCGCCCCGGGTGGCGGGCGAAGTGATCAACATAGGCCCCGATGAGGAATTCGTGACGATCAACGAGCTCGCCCGCGTCATCGCGGATATCCTGCAGTTCCGGTTGGACCCCGTCTATGTTGCGGACCGCCCTCAAGAAGTGAAACTCGCCACCTGTTCCGCGGAGAAGGCGCGCAGGCTCCTCGGTTATAAGACGCAGTACACCCTGCGGAAGGGGCTGGAGGAAATGGCCGAATGGATCGCGGCGCGCGGCCCCAAGAAATTCAAGTACACGTTCGACCTGGAGATCGTGAACGCAAAGACGCCGCGGACCTGGAAGGACCGCATGTTCTGATTCCCTCCCTCGCCGATGCCCATCCGCCGCGCCATCGCCTTTGCCCGCGCCCACAAGCCCCTCATCCTCCAATTCACCCGCTACCTCTTCAGCGGAGGCTTGGCTGCTTTCATTGACCTTTCCACGTACGTGATATTGGTGCAATTGGGAGTGGACAAGTTCATCGCCTCCCCGGCTGGAAACATCACGGGGCTGCTCAGCGCTTTCTTCCTCCACAAATTCCTCGTCTTCAGGGAGAAGCGGATGGCTCCGAAGCAGTTCGCCCGTTACATGATTTTGCAGGCTTGGAACGGCATCGCACAGATCGCCGTCATTTGGCTGGTGGTGGACGTGATGGGGGAAGACAAGACCGTGGCAAAGATTTTAGGCATCGGCCTCACGGTGTCGTGGAACTTCTTCCTCTACAAGTTCCTCGTGTACATCTGATATCCCGCGATCCCCCCCCCCCCCCCCCTTACGGATGAGCTTCGACCGAGTCTTCGTTTCCACACTGCCCGGATGGCTGACAGGGAAAGAATCTTTCCTTCTCTACACCCTCGCCCAACGCTGTAAGGGCAAGGGCGCCATCGTGGAAATCGGTTCCTGGAAGGGGAAATCCACCGTCTGCCTCGCGCAAGGATCGCGTGACGGCACCGGGGGGAAAGTGCATGCCATAGACCCCTTCACGGGATCTTCGGAACACGGACAGGTATACACCTTCCCGGAGTTCCGGGAGAACATCCGGCGGGGGGGAGTGGAGGAATGGGTGGTGCCCGTCCCCAAGACCTCAGAGGCGGCGCATGAAGGATGGAATCAGCCCGTGGAACTCCTGTGGGTTGACGGCGCACACGAGTTTGAATGGGTGGATCTCGATTTCCGTCTCTGGTCACCGCACCTGGTTCCCGGCGGCGTGATCGCCTTCCACGATTCCACGGACCCCGGCGTCTGGCCGGTGATCGACCGGGAGCTGTTCTTGGGAAAGGATTTTAAGCGCATCCGCTTTCTGCACGGCATTACATACGCCGTGAAAGGCAAACCCTTCCCCTTCGCCAATCGCGGCATGATGTTGCTCCGGGACATCAAATACGCGATCTGGAAGCTGCGGGACCGGTACCGTAAACGCAGGAAGAAAGCGTTGAGCCGCCCTGCTGCAGGACCCGGCGCATGATGTATGAACAACGTATAGACAAAGTACATGAGGAGTTAACGTATAGACATTGTCTATACATTCATTCCCATTCGAGCACTGCGGGACTTGTTCAGAGGAGATGCTCCACGGCGTACCGGAAGAAGGAATCAACCCGGAGGTACTTCTCGAACGCCTCGCGCGCGCGGCGCTGCATCTGCAGAAAACCCTCCGGCGTGAACCCGCGGTACCGCTCCGCCGCCACGTCGGCCAACCGGTGCATCTGCCCCTGTTCCACGAAGACGGTGAACGCGCCGTAATCGACCACGTCTTCCAGCGGCAACCGGCACGCGGTATTGAGGAAGAGCGGCACCCGGCCGAGGCTGAGGGTCTCGTAGAAGCGGTAGGAGTAGTTGCCGTCCCCCTTCACCACCAGGCTGAAATCCGACTGCAGCATGTTGTCGACGTATTCCCAGCGCGCCCGGGAGGGATCCATCTTGATGGTGCTCGCGTGGCCGGAGTAACTGCCGCGCCGTATGATGTTGGGGCGCACGGCTCCGCTGCATTCCAGCACGGCCAGCGCCCGCCGGCGCAGGGTGATGCCCTTGGTCTCGGCGAGGAGTTCCGGACGTCGCGTGAGGATGCTGCGCGCGGTAACCCATGCGTCCCTCGCCAGCGTCCCCGCACGGTTCTTGAGGTCTTTGTACTCCGTCCATCCGCAGAACCCCACCACGGGTGGTTCCTGCCTCAAGGGACGGGGCATAAGCGGATTTCCGCCCAGCAGGTCTTCCGCGTACGCGGGCATGGTGATCTCGTTGCCCCTCTTTTCGTACGCGTATTGCGAGGTGCGGAAGATGACGGCATCGGGGAAGGGGATGGGCGCGCTGGAATCCCCGTGCGCGATGACGATGGTCTTCTTGCCGTGCCGCCGCGCCAAGTCCGCGAACCCCTTGAGGTACGCCGTTTCCCTGCGGACGCCCGAGTAGTTGTGGGGGAGGAGGAAGAAATCGGCGTCTCGGGGGTTCTCCGTCACGTGCACGATGGGTTCCTCCAGGTGCGCGAAGGCGTTGTTGAGGAAGAGGATGGACTGCCGTTCCTGCTTCCCCAGGTTGGGATACAGCAGGGGGACGTGGGGATAGGGGGGCAGAAGTTTGATGAAAACTTTGATCATGGGACGGGGAGGGGGATGTCCATCACGCCGGGGACGCGGAACGCCGGGCGACGAAGAGGATATCCCGCGGGTAGAGGAACGGCTTGAGCGGCTCGAACGCCGCGCTCCTGCGATGATCCGGATCACGGAATCTCTTGTACAAATAGCGCAGGAGCTTTGAAGGGATGTAGAGTTGCTGGCGCTGCCCGAAGAGGGAGAGGGTCTCGGGACGGAACCCGCTCTCGCAGAGGAGATCTCGCATTTCGGGCGGCGTGAACTCCCGCGCGTGGAAAGGATTGAGGGGAGGGTCCGCGAGGCGGCGCGCAGCGGG
The DNA here is from genome assembly GCA_041661065.1 of Candidatus Peribacteraceae bacterium. Classification (NCBI taxonomy): domain Bacteria; phylum Candidatus Peregrinibacteriota; class Candidatus Peribacteria; order Candidatus Peribacterales; species Candidatus Peribacteraceae bacterium. The sequence continues at coordinate 1,267,595 of JBAZVD010000001.1, read as the reverse complement.
GGAGGTCATGCGCCGATGGGGCGTGGAGAGGAGAAGAACGCCTTCCGGCCGCAGCGCCCGGTGGAGGCGGCGGAGCGCTTCCCGGTAACGGGGAACGTGTTCGATGGTTTCGAAGCACGCGATGACGTCAAAGGCGAATTCATAGGGGAGTTCCTGAAGGTCCCCCTTGCGGTACTGCACGCCGGGCGCGGAACAATGCGCGTTCGCATACGCCAATGCCTCATCGGAGACATCCATCCCCACGACGGAACGGGCCCCCGCCTCCCACAGGGACAGCGTTCCCGTCCCCGTGGCGCAGGCAATGTCGAGTACATCCTTTCCCCGGACGAAAGCCTGCGCAAAACGGTACCGCGCGAGGGTGTCTTCGCGGATGCGATCGGAGGTCTGCCCCGGCACGTAGCATTCTCCCGTGAACTGCATGGTGGGAACAATGGTACACTACCCGCATGCCTCTCCTCACCTCCCTTGCACGGAGAATCCTTGGCCTATTCTCCCCAGAAACCGTGTCTTTCGGGGGACAAACGATTCCCGCGCGGCGGCTCCGCTTCGGGGGGGCGCATTTTGCCCGGGACGAGGATTTCGTCCATTCGGGGGAAGAGGAAGCGAAACGGCTGACGGTGTGGTGCGGCCTCGGGGCCCAAAGCAGGGTGCTCGATGTCGGCTGCGGGCCGGGAAGGCTTCCTATCGGGATCCTGCGTACGGCGGGTGACATTGCCGCCTACCGCGGCATCGATGTGTCCCGGACACCCATTGAATGGTGCAGCCGCCACATCCAGCTGGCACACCCTTCTTTCCAGTTCCTCCACATCAACGTGCGGAACGACCGCTACAACCCTTCCGGGGAATCCCTCAACGACCGGTTCCGTCTCCCGTTCCCCTCCGGCTCCTTCGACATCATCTACCTTTACTCGGTGTTCTCGCACATGGGCACGGAAGACGTGCAGCGGTACCTGCGCGAGTACGCGCGGCTGCTTGCGCCCGACGGATCAGTGTTCCTTACGGCCTTCGTGGAGGAGGCGGTGCCTTCGATGGAGGAGAACCCCCAAGGCTACGGCAACCTGCAGTGGAAGGGCGCACTGCATTGCGTGCGTTTCGAATCGGGCTTCTTCGCGGCGCTGGTGCGGGGAGCGGGTTTGCAGATCGTGCGCCAGAGCCATGGAACCGAGACCGACGGACAGAGCGCTTTCCTCCTGCATCATGCCGACAATGGATCCCCCTCCTCTTGAGGCTTTCCCTTCTTCTTCCCTCCCGCCCCGGAGCGCGCTTGTGACCGGCGGCGCGGGCTTCTTCGGCGAGCTCCTCCTCAAGCGCCTGCTGGACGAGGGATGGCGCTGCGTGAGCATCGACCTGGAAGACCACGCGCTCTCGCACCCGAACCTCACGGCCGTGAAAGGCGACATCCGCGATCTGCCCACGCTGGAGCGGACGTTCGCGCAAGGCCCGTTCCACACGGTCTTCCATCTCGCCTCCATCCTCGCCCACGCGGTGAAGGACCGGGATTTCCTCTGGACCTCCAACGTGGACGGCACGCGGAATGTGGCGGCGATGACGAAGAAGTACCGCATCCCCTCCTTGGTGTTCACGTCCAGCAACTGCCTGTGGGCCCGGAACGTGGGGCGGCCGGTGCGGGAGGAGGACGCACCCCAACCCGTGGAGATCTACGGGAAGTCCAAGTGGGAAGGGGAGAAAATTTTGCAGGAGTACGCGCGCGACTTCCACGCGGTGATCATCCGGTGCCCCACGATCGTGGATGAGGGGAGGCTGGGCTTGCTCGCCATCCTCTTTGAGTTCATCGATGAAGGAAGAAAGGTGTGGGTGGTGGGGGGAGGCGGGAACCGTTACCAGTTCATCTACGCGCAGGACCTCATTGATGCGTGCATCAAAGCGGCATCGTATGGGCGCTCGGACGTGTTCAACATCGGTTCGGACAACGTGAAGACCTTCCGGGAAGTGTACGATCACGTGATCCGCCTGGCGGCGACGGGCGCACGGGTGGCCGCCTTCCCACGCTGGATCGCCCTACCGCTGATGAAGCTTGCCTACTCCCTCGGCCTCTCGCCGCTCGGTCCCTACCAGTACAAGATGATCGCGGAAGACTTCGTGTTCGACACGGGCAGGATCAAGGAGAGGCTGGGATGGAAGCCGACGCTGAAGAACGAGGACATGCTCGCCAAGTCCTTCCGCTACTACCATGACCATCGGAAGGAGATCGAAGGCCGCACGAACGTGAGCGCCCACAAGCAGGCGGCGAAGATGGGGGTGATACGAATCTTGAAGTGGCTCTCGTGATCGTCCTCCCCGTCCCGCGGATAATGCCCCAACGGAGGCGGGAAGACATGGGAGAAGTGTAGGACGATAACAATGAGCTGCCAGCCTTCAGCTATCACCTGCGGGTATGCCCGACAGGACAGCTTTCCAGGAATACTGACCACTGGGAGCTGACCGCTCATCATGAACACGCTATGCTGGCAACATCTGATGGATTATTCCAAACTCCTCCGGTACGTCTTCAAGCGCTTCTCGGTACTCAGCGCCGCGCGCACGGCATTGCCGACGGTGGGGTACCACCTTGCGCGCAGGCCGCTGCCGCCGGGCGATAAGCCCGCGCTCTTCACCATGAACATCCTGCCGCCGATGATGACGGTGTGGCACCACCTGGTGCGGAAGAACTTGGGGGACCGCGTGGACACGGTGATCTTCGATTGCTCCGGGAGGCTGAAGCCGGAGGAATTCCCCGGTGCACGCGTGCAGAAGTACCTCAACCTCTACGCCGCGACGAAGAGCGACGAGTTCCTCTACCACATCGCGCGCCACCGGCGCATCGGATGGATCTGTGACGATGACATGTTCATCATCCGCCCGGAGGCCGTGGACGTGGTGGGGCGGGAACTGGGCGTGCCGAACACAGCGAGCGTGAGTTTCCGTCCCCGGACATGGTGGCACTTCGAGATTGATGGAAAACCCTACCCCGTGAGCAGCAGTTACTCCATCGCCTTCAACCGGGACATCGTCGTTTCCAAGGAACACCTCTCCCTCAAGCCCGCCGACGGCAATACCCATCCCTCGCACATCGGCAAGAAGGAACGCCGGTACGACACGGGGGACAAGTCCAATGAGATTTTGCTGCGCAAAGGCTACCGCTGCGCCATTGTGCCCGAAGAGGAGCGGGAGAAGTACGTCACGGGCTTCAGCGGCATGAGCGGCGCCGTGATGCTCCTCTGGTACTTCCGCAAGCCGGAGCAGATGGAGGAATACCTGCTCACCCCTCCCAAGGACAGGTGGAAAGGGAACGTGCTCTACGGAATCCTGGCGGGCCTCCTTGCCATCACGAGCATCCAGGAATGCTACGAACGCCTCAAAGGGAAGCCTTACTTCCTCCGCTCCCTCCCTTCACGAGACGTGTTGGAGAAGATCCGCCGTGAACATGAGCCGCTCCTGCGTGAAGGCCATTCTTACCGCTGGGTGGACGAGGTGAGCGAAAAACTACGGGCAGCGTTGTAGGACCACCCGATGTTCCGGCGCAGAGGATGACGTGAAGACCACCTCCTCTGTGGGAAACGGCTTCTGCGTGATGCGGTACGATGGCACGCAAGGCTCAGTGCTCTCGGCGATGACACGGAGATCGGCGCGGAACGTTCTGGCTGTCCATGACTCCCCGTTGGTTGGGCTCTCCGGTATCACCACCACGGCACCGTTCCCGACATGCGCATTGATGTATATTCTCGCCTCGTCCCACGCGGCAAATCCCTCCGTGCTCAGCCCCATATCACGGGGAAGAAACCCGAAGGTGCGGTCGAACGCGGCATTGCACTGCCCGTACGTGTAGAGGCACAGGGCGGTGCCTTGGAGCGGGAGGGCGAGGAAGAGGAGGACGGCAACCGCGAGCGGGTAGGGACGGATGAGGCGCCACAAGTCACGCAGTGCAAGAGCCGTAAACCCCAGGAGGATCACGTACCCGGGAAAAGCGAAGCGGATCGCCTGCACCCACCATATGGCCGTCAACGGCCAAGCAGCCAACATGGCCGCCACCAGGAAGGGATACCGCCGCCCGTAGCGGAAGAGGCCGTACAACGCGAAGGGGAAGAGAAACGGGAAGACGTTATGGATGGGATTGGCGTAGTACAGGAGATTGCTCCAGAACTGGCGCCACAGATTGGGCGACGCTTTCTGCAGTTCCCCGACATACCCGGTAGCAAAAGGGCTGCCGAACGTGAGGGCGTTCCGGAGGAACCACAGGGAAAGGAGTGCTGCACCCGCTGCCATCCCTCCCCAGAACCAAGGGGAACGCAGGTCCGTCCTCCTCGCCGCCAGCACAGAGAGGAAAAAGAGAGGAAAGAGCGGGAATCCATTGTACCGTGTGAGACAGGCAAGGCCGGTGAACACGCCACAGGCGACGTACCACCGCCTGTCTTCCGCCGCCTCCAGGTATGCCCAGAGTGAGAGGAGGAAGAGCATGGTGAAGAGCAGGTCGGCAGATCCCACCATGGCCATGAAGATGAACCCCGGGTGGAGCAGAACAAATGCGGATGCAAGCAGGGCGAGGAGCTCCGACGAGAAAGCCCTTCGTACGAGAAGAAACGTCGCCAGGAGTACGCCCCATCCCGCCAGAAGGCTGCTTATTTTCATCCCTCCATGCATGCCAAAAAGTGCCGTAAGCGGAAATGAGAGCATGGCATGGAGAGGAAGATGCTTGGCGAACGGCACACCCTCGAACATGTACGTGTGATCCAACCATACGGATTTCCCCAGCATGGCATACAGCACCGTGTCACTGATGATAGGGTACTGGAAGGCGGGCCACACCAACAGGACAAGGAGGAGGCAAAACCCCGCCAAGCCCAGGAAGACATTATGCCCTTTCGGGAACGGGAGCGGGGACTTCATACGCGACGGGGTGGAGGGGCACGACGCGGAGCTTGAGGAACACCCACACCCACTTGAACCAATCCGTCCAATTAATCTTCTTCCCTTCGGCCACGCTGCGCGGCGTGTAGGAAACGGGGTACTCCGCAATGGGAACCTCGAAGCGCGCGAGGAGCGCCGTGAGTTCCGGATCGAAGCGGAAATCGTTCTCCCGGAGGGGAATCATCTTGAGGATGTCCGTTTGGACCATTTTGTAGCACGTGGGTTGGTCGGTGAGCCGCGTGCGGTAGAGCGCGTTGCAGAGGTACGTGAGCATGGAGCCTCCGATGAAGAAGAGAATGTGCACGAATTGCTTCTGCGTCTTGAGACGCCGCGAGCCGAACACCGCCGGAAGGCTGCGTTCCTCGGCGAACGAGAGGAGCGAAGGGATTTCCTCCGGGCTGTACTCCAAATCCGCATCCTGCACGATGGTGTACCGCCCTACGGCGTGCTCGTAGCCCATCCGCACGGCGGAGCCTTTGCCGCCGTTGGGCTTGGTGAGCACCGTATCCTGCGGCAAGGCGCGCTCATGGAGGATTTGCAGGGAACCGTCCCGCGAACCGTCGTCCACGTAAATGACCTGCGCGAAACCGCACGCCTTCTGCAGGCGCTCCATGATGGCGGGGAGAGTCCTCTCTTCATTGTAGACGGGCACGACGATGGAGAGCCGGGGGCGGTCCATGGCGGCTAGAGTAGCTGGTGATGGTGAAGCCGTCACGGAGGAATGCGAAGAAACAAGCTGATTTCACCCTCGCATCTCCTCCGCCAATCTCCTGATCAATCCCGCGAGATCGTGGTGATCCAAAACCTCCTGTCGCAACGCCTTCCCCAGTCGCTCCCTCTCCTCGAGTGGAGTATCCAGCGCCGCACGGACCTTCTGTGTGAAATCCTCGGGTGTCGCCCGGCATTGCGGAGGGAGGAGAGATGCCGACGCTTCCGAAGCGGACACAACGGCGCACCCGCACGCCATCGCCTCCAAGAGCGCCTTATCCAACCCCCCTCCCCCCGCATGGAGATACAGCCCCGCACGACGCAGGAGAGCGGGAAGTTCCTCATGGCGGAGGAAGCGTATGGAAACGCGATCCTGCAAATTGCGGGCGCCGATGAATGCTTCCAGTTCCGCGCGGTAGCGCTCATCCGCCGTCGTGATGGTGCCGCCGGCGATGGAAAGGCGGTACGGCGGGGGGAGGGAAGCCAATGCTTGGAGGAAAAGCTCGTGCCGCTTGATGCGCGTCAGGCGCCCCACCGTGACAAGGGAATGGGGGTCGCGATCCGCCGTTGTACCGGGGGAGAAGACAGTCGTATCGATGCCGTGGCCGAGGACGACGTTCTTGGAGGAGGGGAAAGGCAAACCGTCCGTGGTGGCGCTGAAGACCTTGCGCACGTGGCGCAGCGCGCAACGGAGGACCCATCCGCCGCGCCGGATCTCGTACCAGAGGTAGAGCGGCTTACGGAGGAGGGGGAGGAGCGGCCATCCGATCACGACCCAGACGGGCGTCATGTGGACGAGCACCGCGTCATACTCCCTGCGGTGCTTCCGGAGGAGGGAGAGGAAGCGGCAGACCTGCGACGCCTTAAACGCGCCGCTCTCCTTCCTCAGGGAAAGGACCCGGACGTTCGATGGAAGTTGATGATCGCCCACCGCTTGGCCGATGACCGTAAGGCTCTCGCAGTGCCTCGCGAACTCCTCCAGCCACCGGTGGAAGAACCCCAGGATGGGGTCCCCGCGATCCACCCGCTGCGTAACGATGAGAAGCTTCATGCGGGATGCGTTTCCCCGTCCCGGCGGGGGGTGAGGGATTGTAAAAACTTCGCATACTGTTCCAGCGCCGCTTTTCTCTCAAACCGTTCCCCTATCTTCGCGGCCTCCGCCCCCACCCTGCCGCACAGCGAGGGATCCTTGAGGAGAAGGTTGATGGCGCGGATGAGGGACTGCGGTTCCATGGAGACGAGGAAGCCGTTCTCGGAGCCCGTGCTGAGCGAAGCCGAAGCATCGCGGATCACGTCCGGCATCACTCCCACGCGCGTCGCCACCACGGGAAGCCCGGCGGCCATCGCTTCCAGTGCGACGCGGGGACCGCCCTCGCTGCGGGAATTCATGATGAAGACCCGCGCCGATTGCAGCGCGCGCGCCACGTCCTCCTGTGAGGGGAGCCATCCCGTGAAGGTGACGCGCGACGAAAGGCCCCATGCTTGCACACGCCGCTCGCACGCTCTGCGCAGGGGGCCGTCCCCTACGACGAGAAGGGAAACGCCCGGCAGGGAACGGAGCACGGAGAGGAGTTCCGGCAAGCCCTTGTTCGCCACCAGGCGCCCGCAGAAGGCGAGGTCGTACCGCTTGGCGACGCGCGGATCCGGCCGCCAGAGCGCCGTTTCAATGTAGAAGGAGGGGACGAGGTGCACCTTCTCCCGCGGCACCCCCCACCGGTTGAGGAGGCTGCGCGCTTCCCCGCTCACCACGCGCACCGCGGCGGCGGAACGGGTATCGAGCGGGAGGAACAGGCGGGAGAGGATGCGGCCGGCCCATTCCGCGGGGGAAGAGGGCGCGGGGTAGCCCACCACGTGGTGGATCTCCAGCGCGTACGGCACGCGCGTGGCGCGGTGGAGCAGCAGGGCGCCGACGCCGTTGTAGAAGGGGGGATACTCATGCACCGTCATCGCGTCATGCCCGTAGAGGCCGATGAGCTCGCGCCCCTTCCGCAAGATCCACCGCGGCTGCAGAAGCAGGGACCACGGCGAAGGGTGGAGGAACGTATGGGGGAACGGTGCAAGTGTGATGGGACGGCCGACCGACCGCGGACAGATGATGTCGATGCGCTCGAAATGCTCTCGCAGAATTTCCAGCGTGTACCAGAACGCGCTCTTCTTCCCTTGGGAGAGAGACCGGTCACCTGAGATCATCAAGAGTTTCATAGTAAAGCCTGAAACAACGCCCGATGTTCCCTCGCCACATCTTCCCACGAGCGCTTCTGGAACGGCGAAGCTGATTTCTGTGCGATGATCTCGTAATTGTGCTCCGCTTCCAACACCGCCCGCGTGATTTCCTCCGTCGTGCGGAGCGGGGAGACCATCATGCCCTCGCGCAACTCATCCCCCAGCCCCGTTTCCTCCGTGAGGAGGACGGGGAGGCCGTGCGACCGTGATTCCAACGCGGCGTGCGGGCTGATCTCCGTGAGGGACGGGATGATAAGGAGGTCGTGTTCGCGCAGCACCTTCTCCTTCTCCTCGCCATGCACCGGCGGCAAAAAGGTGAGCCGCCCCTTGAGGCGCAGCTTCTGCGCCAGCTGCGAAAGCTCGCGTGATGCCGGCCCTTCCCCCTGCAGAGTGAGCGTAACGTGCGGCAGGTTGGCGACGGCGTGGAGGAGGGGACGCAAGTTCTTGAACCGCACGAAGCGCCCCAGGAAGAGAAGGCGGAACGGCTCGTGGCGGATGTGGAGCAGCAACTCCCCCTGCGGCAGCGCGTTCTCCACCACCGAGTGGCGCGGCAGACGGGGATACACGCGCTTGTAGAGCTGCTCCTGGAACCATGTGGAGAAGATGACGTGGTCGAAGCTCCGGAGGATGCGCCCCAGGATAACCATGGCGGGGGGGCGCGCCGCATACCACTGGCTCAGCGTCTTCTTGCCGCGCATATCGGTGTACCGTTCCCACAGAAAGTCTCCCCCCAGCCGCAGGATCTTTTTGGGTTTCTTGAGCCGCGCCATCATGAGCGGCACCCCCACGCTCACTGCGGAGAAGCCGTACACGATATCCGCATCCTTCGCTTCCCGTTTGAGTGCGCGGGCGAATCGCCACCAACGGACAAAGGGCCCGCTGCGGGAAACGGTGACCACTTTCCAGGGCGCCTCCTCCACGGGGCCGCGCGGCGCGTACGCGACCACGGTGACCTGCTCGCCCATCTCCGTAAGCCGCTGGGCGATGTTCTTCACGTACGTGGCGGGACCGCCGATGGTCGGGGGGTAGACGCCGGTGGCAAGGATGATCTTCATAGTGGAGGAAGCAGAAGATGCCGAGGAAGCAGAAGAATCAGAGGAAGGTCATTACGAAAACTCCGGAGGAACTTTATTCCCATTCCTCTGATTCTTCTGCATCGTCTGATTCCTCTGCATCTTCTCCGCGTACCACTCCACCGTCCTCCTCAACCCCTCCTCAAAATCCACGGCCGGCTTCCACCCCAACTTGCGCAGCGGCGTGGAATCCAGCGCGTAGCGCCAGTCATGTCCGGGACGGTCCGCGACGAAGGAGATCAGGCTCTCGGGCTTACCGAGGATCTTGAGGATACCCTTCGCCACGTCGATGTTCCGGCGCTCCTCGTTTGCGGATATGTGGGTGATAGGCTCCGGGCTCTCGGGCTGTTGGAGGATCATCTCCAGCGCGTCGCAGTGGTCCCATACGAAGAGCCAATCGCGCTTGTTCTTCCCCTCGGCGTACAGGGGGACAGCCTCATCCTTGAGCGCATGGCGGATGATCGTGGGAATGAACTTCTCCCCCGCCTGATGGGGCCCGTAGTTGTTGGTACAGCGCGAGATGCGGACACGGATGCCGTAGGTACGCGCGGCGGCCAGGAGAAGCAGATCGCCCGAAGCCTTGCTGGCCGCGTAAGGGGAACTGGGGCGCAGGGAATCCTCCGGCCTCTTGGGTTTGTCCTCATCCCGCAGGTCCCCGTACACCTCGTCGGTGGAAATGTGGAAGAGAAGGACGTTCGGATGGAGCTTGCAGGCTTCCACCAAACTCTGGACGCCGAGGACGTTGGTGTGGAGGAAGGGAACGGCGCTCTTGATGCTGCGGTCCACATGCGTCTCCGCCGCGAAATTGACCACGACATCGATCCCGTACCGTTGGAAGAGCTGCGCCACGAGTTCGAAGTCCACGATATCCCCCTGCACGAAGCGGATGCGGTTGAGGACGGGATCCAGGAAGGATTTGTCCGCCGCGTACGTGAGCTTGTCGAGGACGATCACCGTATCCTCGGGATACCGCTCGATGTGCCGCAGGACGAAGTGCGAGCCGATGAAGCCCGCCCCCCCTGTGACTAAGAGATTCATAGAATAAGTATACAGTATCCCGTATTGCGTATTACGTATGAAATAGTGAGACGTAATGGCTTCTTCATACTAGATACGTAATACGCTATACTCCATACCCTTATGAAAGGTGTCCTTATTTGCGGCGGCACCGGTTCGCGCTTGCGTCCCCTCACCGAGGTGACGAACAAGAGCCTCCTCCCCGTCTACGACCGGCCCCTCATCCACGAGCCGCTGAACGTCATGCTGCGCGCGGGCATCAAGCGCATCGTGGTGGTGACGGGCACGGAACACTTGGACCAGATCGCCGCTTACCTGGGATCGGGGTCGCGGTTCGGGTGCGATTTCACGTTCCGGGTGCAGGAGAAGCCGGGAGGGATCGCACAGGCCCTCTCGTTGGCGGAGGAATTCGTGGAGGGCGACAGCGTCTGCGCCATGCTCGGGGACAACATCTTCTTCGACGACATCACGACGGCCATCACGTCGTTCAAGGGCGGCGGCCACCTGTTCCTCAAGGAGGTGCCGGACCGCGAGCGCTTCGGCGTGGCGGAGATCAGCGGAATGGAGGACGGCGCCTTCCGGGTGACGGGCATCGAGGAAAAGCCTGCCTTCCCCAAATCGGATCTGGCCGTGACGGGCTGCTACCTCTACGACAACACCTGCTTCGACATCATCCGCATGTTGAAGCCTTCCGCGCGCGGCGAGTTCGAGATTACGGACGTCAGCAGGGCGTACATGGAGAAAGGAGCTCTGCGCGCCACCATCCTCAAGGAGGAATGGATCGACGCGGGAACGTTCGAGAGCCTGTTCCGTGCAAGCGAGAAAGTGAGGGAGAGGAGGAACGACGCACGAGTCCTCATATCGAGCGGTTCAGTTGCCCATAGAGCTCCGCATACCGCTCCGCAATCTCACCCCAATCGTACCGCTTCGCGTTCTCCACTCCCGCAGTAGCCAACCGCAGGCGCAGGGAGGGATCCCGCAGCAGATTTTTCAGCGCCTCCGCGGCGGCCTCGGGATCATCCGGCGGGACGAGGATGCCCGTGACGCCGTTTTGGACGACATCGGGAATGCCGCCCACGTCCGTGGCAACCACCGCACACCCCGCCGCCTGCGCTTCCAAGAATACGTTCCCCAGCGCTTCGCTGCGTGAGAGGCCGACGAAGATCTCGGCTTCCGCATACTCCTCATGGATAACCGGGAAGGGAATGTAGCCGCGGAACGTCCCCTCGGGAAGGAAGGAACGGGATTGCATCTCCAGCAGCTTTCGCAAACTCCCGTCCCCTACGATATGCACGTCGAGCGGCTCTCCCCCCTCTCCACCGGAGAGGGAAGAAAGAGCCCCCAACAATACATCCACACCCTTCATCGGTTCCAGGCGCCCCGCGAAGAGGATGCGCCGCGGGACTTTGGGGACCCTTCCGCATGTTTCGCGGATGGAAGCATAGGGTACCCCGTTGGGTATGTGGCGGACGTCCGTGCGGCCGTACCGTTCGGAACGCGCGACGAGCGCACTGCTGATCGCCGTGAGCACGTGGCTGGAACGGTACATCAGCGAGAGCAAGAAGGAGGTGTTGGTGCTCTGCTGCGTAAGCATGCGCTTGGCCGAAGGGGCGAGGAAGCGGCAGAAGACCAACGCCAGCCCCGCGTAGGATTCCAGCACGGCATGGACGATGTGCGGCCGGAGTTTGCGGACGGCAAAAGGGGCGAGGAAGGGGAAGAGCCACTTATCCCGTGGCGAACCGAAACCCACGCGGACGACGGGGATACCGTTGAGCACGTCGTTCCGCGGAAGGTCCCGCCGCAACCTCGCCGTGACGATGGTGAAGTCGAACCGGCCGCAAAGCGCCTGGGGTACCTCCTCCGCGCACGCCTCCGCCCCGCTGCGAAAAGGGGATGCGAAAGCCGAGAGGATGACGATGCGAGGATGCATGAATGAGGAAATGAGAAATGCAGAATGCAAAATTATGGTGGCGATTGGAGAACGGAAGCCTTGCTACCATTGTGCATTTCATATTTTGCATTTCTCATTGTCCCTTCAAATAATTGCCGATACCGCTCCCCCACTACCCTCCAACTGAACTCCTCCTCAATCCTCTTCCGTGCCGCTTCCCCCAAAGCTTTCCGTTTTGTGGGATCATCGAGCAGGCGTCGGATATGCGCAGCCAACGCCCGCCGGTCGCCCGCAGGGTAGAGGAAGCCGGAGACGCCGTTTTGGATGAGGAAGCTGTTCCCCCCCACGTCGCTCGCCACGCAGGCGCAGCCGGATGCCATGGCTTCCATGAGGGCATTGGAGAGCCCTTCGCTGTGACTCGGGAGGACGAAGATATCCGTCTGCGAAAGGATGGCGGGGACATCGTCGCGCAGGCCGGTGAACGTCACCTGATCGTTGTACCGCGTCACCAGGGGATGATCGTTCCAATGCCACCCGACCACCTGGACGCGCAAAGAGGGTACTTCCTTGGTGATGGGGACCGCCGCCGCGAGAAAATCATCCACACCTTTCACGGATTCCAAGCGGCCGACGTATGTCACCGTCACTTGGTCATTGGTCATTGGTCCGTGGTGCTTCCCGAAGGGCTCCGGATCAACCCCCGTGGGTATCACCTCCGTCTTCTTCGCGATGAGGAGCTTCCGCAGCAACGGAGCGGGCTGCGGATGGAATGTGACCACGCGATCCGCAAGCAGCAGGAGCAGCCACCCCAGCGTCCACGCATACAGGAAGGCGCCGGCCTTGGGGAGAAGCCCGCGCGGCCACCACGTCATGCCCACGAGCGCGTCGGTGAGGAGGAGGAACCTGCGGCCGGTGAGGCGGAGGCGGATGCCCGCGAGCGACGTCCAGAAGAGGAGCTTGTTGATGACGATCACGTCGGGCTTCTCCTCCTTCACGACCTTCCCCACAAAACGCGCGAAGCCGAAGGCGATGCCGTAGTTCCACGGGTCCCTGAAAAAGATATCCCGCATCCGGTAGATCGTTAACGTGTCAGAGATGTGCTCAACAGAGGTACGCTCCTCGGAGACTGGCCGCTGGCCGCTGACCGCTGACCGCTCATTTGATCCCATACAAACAACAACAACTTTATACCCGATCCTCTGCCAGAGCTCCGCGAGCTTGAACGAGCTCACCATCCAGCGATGCTGTTCCTTCCAGTACGGGGAGATGAGGAGAATCGTTTTCATGAGAAGAATCCGAGGAATCCAAGGAAACCGAAGAAACCGTAAAAAAGGATTTCACACCTTGGTTTCTTTGGATTCATCGGTTTCTTCGGTTTCCATATTCCTCTCCAGTCCAGCTTCCCGAAGGGCCAGATGCCTCACCAGCTTCGCATGCTTCTGCTCCAGTTCCTCCAGACGGACCACCAGGTAGAACACCATGAAGAAGAGAATGCCCAGGAACGTGACGATCACGGCGTTCTCCTGGTTCTCGATGCCCGTGATGGCGGAGAGGTACGAGAGAAGGTTGGGGTACAGCGCCATAAGGGTTATCGCGCCCCAGAAGATGGTCCATAACCCCGCCTCCAGTACGCTCTTCTTGCGACGCAGCACCAAATTCCACGCGTAGAAGATGGCGACGGCGGAAATGAGGGGCGTGATGATTTGGTACGGGGTGAGACGCACGGGGATATGGTAGCGAAAAATAAGGGGAAGAAACAAAGAATCCAAAGAAGCCGACGAAACCGAGGAAACCAAGGGAATATCCCATTCTCTTCGGATTCTTCGGCTTCCTCGGTTTCATCGGTTTCCTCTTCCCACACGACTATCTCAAGAATGACCTCAAGAGGATCTTCAAAGCCGTCTTCACACCGTTCGCGAACGACTGGCCTTTGGCCATGGTGTACTCCGAATAGATCACCTTGGTGGGCACCTCCGCTACGCGCCAATGGCGCATGGCCGCCTCCCGCACGATCTCCGTGCAGAACTCGAAGCCGTTCATGCGCAGGTCGATCTCCTCCAGCGCCTTCTTGCCCAGCGCCTTGAAGCCCGACTGGCTGTCACTCACCCACTTGCCCGCCGCCAGGAGCGTGAGAACGTTCCCGATGGCATTGAAGAGACGGCGGATGAACGGGATGCGGTTGCGCCGCTTGCCCTGGGCGAAGATGAAGGGGCCGAACCGGTTGGAGAAGACAATGTCGGCCGTACCGTCGCGGAGGGGTTGCAGGAGAAGGGGAATGTCCCGCGGGTCGTGCTGGCCGTCGGCGTCCAGCGTGACCACGGCATCCGCCCCCAATTTCCGCGCCGCCTCAATGCCCGTCATGGTGGCCGCTCCCGCCCCGCAGTTCTGGTGATGCTGGAGAACACGCGCGCCCGCCGCCCTCGCCATCGCCGCCGTGTCATCACCCGAACCGTCATCCACCACCAGCACTACATCCGTCACTTTCCGCGCATCGGCCACCACCTGTGTGATGCGCTTGGCTTCGTTGTATGCCGGAATGACGGCGATGAGCATGGGATGGGAAGAGGAACCGGTACTTACGGCAGGAGAATGAACGCCACGCCCTGGTTCGCGTCGCTGATGACCACCTGCAGGCCGAGGCTTGGGTTATTGAGGAAGTCCACGAACGCCTGCGCCTTCTTGTGCAGCGATCCCTCGGAATCCTTCTCGATGGTGGCCGTGTTCGTGTCGAAGATGATGCTGTTGAAGCCCAAAGCCTTGAGGCGCTTGAGCGTGAGTTGCGGATCGCGCTCCTGGTAGAGGCAGTTGAAGGTATCCAGCTGGTGGTCGGTGGTGCCGATGATTTCCAGGTTCTTGGGGATGAAGTACGTGATGAAGGTCCCCACGCGATACAAGTACGGACGGTCGGGCATGGTCTCATGCCGCTGCACCACGATATCGCGGATCTGGTCGTAGTAGGGGATGGTGCGGATCCGCAGCGTGTCCGCGGTCACTTTGCCGAAGGGATACTCCAGCAGGTTCTTCTGCTGTTCGAACTGCCAGAAGCGCATGCCGAACGCAATGATGAGCGAGAAGGTGATGAGTGTCGCGACCGCCCCCCGGTTGAGAGCGTCCGGCGCCCGGGCAACCAACGCCTCCAACGCGATCACGAGCCCCAGGAACATGCCGATGCCGTACCACGGGATACCGTTGGCGAGGAACATCCATTCAACGATGAGGACGGCAGTGGCGATCCAGAGCCAACGGAGCCAGCGCCCTTTTCGCTGCCAGAAAGCGGGAAGGAGGAGGAGAAGTGGGAAGAGGAGGAGCGCGGGAATGGTGGTGACGTAGTACCCCGCGGAATCGATGTTCATCACCGTACGCCACGGGAGCGTGATGTAGTGGCTCCATCCCTCGCGGAACCCCCAGTACCGATCCAGCTCCTCCACACCCCCCGTAGGGGTACAAGCGGGATTGTCACGGTCGAGCTTGAGTTCCGGTGGGAGCGACTTCACCACCTGGCCGGGCAGACCCCCTCCATAGCCTTTGATATCTATAACAGGCGAAAGGGTGTTCTGCATGCCCAGCTCGAGACGTGGAATGATATTCCCTCTCTGGATATTGTTATTCAGAATCCACGGTGCCACGCTCCCGGCCACGGCCAGGAGAAAAACAATCGTAGCACCGATGTACGGCAACAGTGCTCCACGCCTCCGTATCCCTGCCACGGCGAAGAAGAAAGCGACGCATACAAGAAGCAGGCCAGTGAACGAAGCCGCCAGCCATGGCATCGACATACCTCCACGTGCCAGGATACGTCCGATGTCGAAAGGGCCGCGGAAGTCGAGAATAAACAGAGCTAGGAACAGCCCTCCGATGAATGCAGACCAGTGCGAGAGCCCGACGAGAAGAACGAGGATGGCCATGATGACCATCACCGCCGTCGCCTTGGTGGCGAATGCGAATCCCACGAACACGCCGGCCAGGACCATCCACTGCCATCCCTGCGTGAGGGCGGCGCGCCATGTAGTTGCGGGCGGCGGTGCCTCTTCCTCTTCTGCGGGGGCGGGGAAGAACCTGATGAAGGCCGCGTACATGGCGAGCGCGCCGAACGCGAACACGGCGTTATCCACCTTCATGTCGGCGAACGAGAAGTGGCCTACAAGAGGCAGACTATAGTAGAGGAGTGCAGCGAGGAGGCCCGCGCCCTTCCCCAGGTACGTGCGGGCGAACAGGATGACGGAAAGCACGGCCAACACTCCCGCCGTCCAGTTGACCATCATGGAAGCGATGGCGCCGAAGATGCTGTCGTACCCGAAGAGCAGGAACCCGAGGGATGTAAGGTACTCCCACTGGAACGGCGCCATGGAGTGGATCAGGTGCCCGTAGCTCACGAGCAGGCGGGGGCGGTTGAGGTAACTCCCCAGGTCGTCCCATCCGATGGGGAAGGGGCGGACCACGGTGAGGAAGTTGAGGGCGAGGTAACTGAGGAGCAGCCACAGGAGCAGCACGCCGGCGGTATGCCACGGGCGGTCCATCTCGTACGTCTTGGTGAAGAACGTGCGGATCCAGTGCAGGCTCTGCCGGTACAGGAGGATGGGCAGGAAGATTGCCAGCGCCCATCCCGGCTGGTAACGGAAGATACCGAAGGCCGCCAGGAACCAGAGCATCGTGATCCAGCCGCACGCCCCCAACCCGGCGCTGAGCGCAAAGTCCTGCAGGTCGTCCTTCACGGGAGCCCGGAGGAGCCGGAGGAGGAAGCGCCCCAGGACGAGGAACTCGAACAGGAGGACGATGATGAAGAGGATCTGCGGAAGGACCAGTGTGAGGAACCCGCCCTGGGCGCACACGCCCTTCATCCGGTAGATCTTGATCCCTTCACCGCTCTCGCCGAGCAGGGAGAGGCATCCCCGGTTCTCGAGCCGATCGAAGTTTTCCTTGAGCGCGTTGAGCGCGCGTTCCCCGATGTCCCCGTATGCCTGCGCCGTGGGTTCCACGAGCTGCAGCGCAGAGACGTTGTCGGACACCCCCATGCTCAAGGTGGTGAAGAGGAGCCAGACGCACGCCGTGAAAAACACCGGTATCTGCCACTGGCTCCAGCGCATTTGCAGACGGAATTGCCCCGTCTTCACGCCCTGCCACCCGACGAAGAGCAGGTAGCCGATGATGGAAAGGATGGCGTACGCCAGGAAGGGGGAGGCGCGGCCGAAGGTGTGAAGGAGATAGGGGAAGAACCCGTTGATGCCGCGGCAGATGAATCCCCCGCCGGGGCATGCGGCGGCAACATCCTTCTGCGCCGCATCGGAGAAGAGGACCATGCCGTGCACCTCCACGCCGAGGTACGAGAGGAGGCCGTACCCTCCCCAGAGGAGGAGTGCGAGGAAGAGGATCATGGAGAGGATCTGCACCGTACGTTGCTTCATGGGAAAAGAGGGGGGGATCGGAAGAGAGGTTAGCAGACCGACCCGATTGCTGCATTGTTTCATTATTCCATTGCCTCATTGCTGGGTAGCACCCAGGGCACGCTTGCCTGCCAGCCGTAGCTCCGCGGAGCGGAGCGAAGGATGGCGAACAATATAACAATTTAACAATGAAGCAATCCGTCAAGGAATGCTATCATGTGAGCGTAATGCCACTGCCCATATCTTCCCTCCGCCGACAGTTCCCCATCCTCTCGCAACACGTGGAAGGCCATCCGCTCGTATACCTGGATAACGCCGCCACGGCCCAGAAGCCCCTCGCCGTCCTGGAGGCCATGCAGGTGTACTACACTCGGGACAACGCCAACCCCCATCGCAGCATGCACCCGCTCGCCGCGCGGGCCACGGCCGCCATGGAACATGCGCGGGAAACGACGGCGTCGTTCCTGCATGCCGCGCACCCCTGGGAGATCGTCTTCACCAAGAACGCAACGGAAGGCATCAACATCGTCATGCACGGGTTCCGGAGAGACTGGGGGAAGGGGGACACCGTGGTTCTCAGCCCGCTGGAGCACCACAGCAACATCGTGCCCTGGCTGCTGCTGAAGGAGGAACGAGGCATCGACATCGCATGGATGGACATTGACGATGAAGGGAACCCGGACCTCGCCTCGCTCGACCGCATCCTCAAGACGCGCCGCGTGAAGCTCGTGGGCCTCACGGCCTTGAGCAATGTGTTCGGAAGCAGGCCGCCGCTGGAAGAGATCATCACACGGGCGCACGCCGCGGGCGCGCTGGTGCTGGTCGACGCCGCCCAGGCAATCGCGCACTTCCCCGTGGACGTCGCCGCGCTCGATTGCGACTTCCTGGTCTTCTCGGGACACAAGCTCTACGGCCCCACCGGCATCGGCGTGCTCTATGGAAAAGAAGCTGCGCTCTCCGCGCTTCCTCCGCTCCTCGGCGGCGGCATGATGATCCAGCACGTGACGCGGGAGGCCTTTACGCAGGCGGATATCCCCGCGCGCTTCGAGGGTGGCACGCCCCCCGTGGCGGAAGCCGTGGGCTTGGCCGCGGCCATCGCGTGGTTCCGGCAGTTCGCATGGGAGGATATCGAAGCGCACGAGCGCTCCCTCCTCGCCCTCGCGCAGCAGGAACTCTCCGCCATCCCCGGCCTCCGGTTCTACGGGCCCAAGGACCCGGGAGAACGCTACGGCGCCCTCTGCTTCACCGTGGAAGGCATCCACCCCCACGACCTCACGGAACTCCTGGGGAAGCGGGGCATCTGCATGCGCGCCGGCCACCACTGCGCCCAGCCGCTCCACAAGCAGTTCTCCCTACCCGCCACCACGCGCCTCTCCGTGGCCCTCTACAACACGGAGGAGGAGATCCGCGCGGTGGCCCCCGCCATCCGCGACGCACAGCGGCTCCTCGCCGCCTGACGTTTGTACAGACGCGGCATGCCGCGTCTCTACCGACACTTCCCTTATAACGCTCCATGTCCCACACCCTCTACGCCGAGAACATCCTCGAGCACTACCGGCATCCCCACCGCAAAGGCGCGCTCGCCTCGCCCACGGTCACGCATGAGGAAGTGAACGCCAGCTGCGGAGACCGCATCACGCTGCAGCTCACTATAAAGGAGGGAAAGGTGAAAGACGCGGGATGGGAGGGGAACGGCTGCGCCATCTCGCAGGCATCCATGTCCCTGCTCTCGGAGGAATTGATCGGCATGACGGAAGACGAACTCGGCAACGCGGGACCGGGAATGATCCGCGAGCTGCTGGGGATCGACGTGGGGCCCCAGCGGATCAAGTGCGCCCTCCTGCCGCTGCACGCCTTGAAGAACGCGCTGCGCAAGATGAAGGGCCGGCCGCCGCAGGGATGGAGGGAAACGCTGGGGGATGGAACAGCGTGAGACGTATGCTATTGTTCCTCCCGATTGTTTCATTGCTGCATTGCTTCATTGTTTGCATGGCATGTGGCGGGTTGAGTGAGAATCATCCCAAGTCACGCTTGCGAACAATGGAACAATGAAACAATATAACAATGATCTTTCCCCCAAGCCGCCGTAGCTCAGAGGTAGAGCATCTCCATGGTAAGGAGAGGGTCACCGGTTCAATTCCGGTCGGCGGCTCCACAATGAAACAGCCTGTGTCAGAACGGGCTCTTTCAGCTCTGCGAAGCCACAATCGAGCGTTCCTAACCCGCCGAAAGCCTCTTCCATCCTCCCGTTCCACCGGGAGAACGTGAAGAATGGCTCTGTGAAGAAGAAAGAGAGCACTCCGTCGTTCAGTTCAATCCGCTGGCCGATGTCCCGGAGGAGGCGGAGGCGACCTTCCGGGTTTAGGCTGGCGAACTTCTCCCGGAGGTTCTTGATCTTGAGGAGCGCATCAACCACGTCGTCCCGCCACGTCTTCACGTGCTGCTTGTGATCGGCAATGAGCCGCTCGATCCGGTGCTGTTCCTCTTCGAGCGATTGCATCTTCCGCTTGAACGCCTCCTCCGGAATAGAGGCTTTTTCGAGGCGAAGATCCACGAGATCGTCGATCCTCCCTTCCGCTTTAACCTGTTCAATCTGTAAGTGTCTGAGTCCATCCTCATGGGCTCTGCGGCGGTCATCCTGCGAGAGCCGGAGCTCGTCGAGTGCCCACTCAATGAATGAGCGGGGCAACTGCGCCCGCATGACGCGCGGATAGAGCTGCTTCTCAAGTTCATCGAGATCGATGCGCGTGGTATCAATGCAATGCGAGTCCTTCTTTCGCTTGCTACAGCGGAAATACTGATACGTCTTCTCACGATTCTCTTTCTTGCAATATTTCCGCTTCACCTCCATGACGATCTTCCCGCTGCAATGGGCGCATTGGATGAGACCCGGAAAGGGATTCTTATGGCACTGTGAACGGGGGCGCCCTCTGGAACCGAGAATTTCCTGCACATGATCGAACTCCTCGCGTGTGACCATCGGCTCGTGCAACCCCGGCCACAATTTGCCGCACCAACGGAATTCGCCGTAGTAGAACGGATCATTGAACATGCGATACATGCTCGTAAGGGCGAAGGGGCGGGTCTTCCCCGTCCTGCCAAACTGGAGCGTGAGTCCCCACTCCGCCGCGAGTTTGTGGATCTCCTGAACAGTATGTGCACCGGAGAGAAGATAGTCCCAGCAGCGGCGCACAAGCGGGAAGCGTTCCGGATCCGTGTGGATCACTTTCTGCCCCTTGATACCGCCGTAGTCATTCAGGTAGCCAATGGGCGCAGCATGCGGTTTCCAGCCTGCTTGCACTTTCTGCCTCATGCCGCGCATCACGTCCTTTCCGAGATCGATACTGTACTGCGTTGCCATTCCCAGTTCGACACTCATCTGGATCACGTTATCGGATGGCAGGTACGTCTTCTCGGACGTCACGATGGCTTTGATGGTTCCCTTCTGCAAAAGCCACTGGACGCGGCCGCCGTCGACGGGGTTTCGGGCAAGTCGGTTGAGCCGCCAGCAGACCAGCACGTCCGCCTCGCCCTTCTCGATCCGGTCGAGCATGTCCTTGAACTTCTTGCGACCCGGCTCCTTCGCGGATGCTTCCTCTTGAAATGTTGTGATGATCTCAAAGCCCCCGCGGCCGGCAACCTTCTCGTTTTCCTCGCGCTGGCCTTGGAGGGAGAGGACCTGCTGGTCCTCCTTGTCCTTGGTGCTCTTCCGGCAGTAGTTGAAAGCTTTCATGGCGATGGTGGGGAGAAATGGCCCAAAGGGGCGACCCTGGTACCCCACATCGGTGACAAGACCTTTGTGGCAGGATCGCCCCTTTGAGCGCACTGAAACACTGGCTTGTCAGCGGTGATGTGGGGTACGAGGGCAGTATATCAACAGAGGGAGGAAAAGGGAACAGAATCAGTACGAGAGAACGAACGTATATTCCCCCCGTGCGGACGCAGGATGCGTTGATGTGGAATCGAGGATCGCCCACACAAATCTCTGGAATTCCGGTGTCTCGTCGGCGAAAAGATCATCCGCCATGCGGTCCACATCTGCCTGAGATAAGATCAGGATGCCCTGTTGCATAGAATCGACTGTCTCTATGTAGGCGCGGCCGTAGCCGCGTGCGGGGAGACGCAGGGCAACATCGTGATCCTGTTCATCGGCATGGATGACGTGCATCGGATCCCAACCGAATTTGGCAGGGTGGAGGAACATAAGCTTGGAGGGGTGCTTGGAAACGGTTCAATGGTTAGAGAAGGGGAAATGGGGCTTGGCTCTGCGGCAGGAGGCCTAACAGTATTTGCGTATCATCGGTTAGGCGGTTGTTGGCTCAGGATGGAGACGTGGGACCATCACTAACTGGACGCACCGATGCCAAGGGATCAGCGGCCCCCGCCAGTGTGACGCCGAGGCGTTCCGCTATCTCCGTAATCTTGGACTGCTTGATCAGGTATCCTCGCCTGTTGGTTCCATCAATACTTTTTACCTTTCCGCCGCCATGCCACAGGTCCAGGCGCTTGAGCATGGTGCTCAGCCACTTCCCGCGCTTCCCCTTGTTACGCTCATCGTTCAGCCACTGGAACTCGTCCGCCTGGTTATAGAGCGCGTCGTAGATATCCGTCGCGGTAATGAATGCCTCTTTCTCGCCTTGAAGTAGATGGAAAAGACACAGCAAGAATTCCGATTGCGTTTCATCGTCGCTCTCCAGCTGCCTCTGCTGTTCAATCTCCCGCGCCAAGGTAAGCATCCTGTCGGAAAGCGAGCCGCTGGGATCGGCTATTTTTGCAAGAACGAGGATCGGACGCCAGATCTCCGCTTGTCGTGCGCTGAGATCGTTGGTTTGAAACTCCAACAGCGTTCTCTGGATCGTTCCGAAAACTTGCAGCGCCGCGGGGTAAATGAGGCTGCGGAGATCCGCCCATTCGCGCGAGTCGACATTCACTTCCCTGTTGGCTATCTGCGCGTTCTTCGAACGCAACATGGTCAGCGGGATGCAGCGGGAGTGCAATGCGATTTCCAACGGCTTCGTCCCCGCAATCGCCTTGGGCGAGTAGGGGTCATACCCCACGACGACAATTTGTTCCTTGATTGTCTCACACCGGGGAATGCTTCCCCCGCGCTTGTAGCCGGTCCGTAAGATCTGGAGGATGGCCGCGCTTACGTCATCCTTCGCCCTGTTGAGCTGGTCGGCTTCGTCGAGCCCGCAGACAGCACCGTTGCTGTGGACGAGACGGAAGAGGGCGGGCGCGGTCGTATTCGTCGTCATGATGCCGTTGAACCCGAGTAGAACCGCAATCTGGACAATCTTCGTCTTGCCGCTCTGGAAAAGGCCAAAAATATGCAGGTATGGGAAGGCGTGGAAGATGAGATAGAAGTACGTGCCGAGGATCCAAAGCGCGATGCACTCGTAGAGCCGCTGATCGGGAAGATCTACGTAGTACGCCAATTTATCGACGATAAGTTGAAACACATCGCCAAGGGACAGCGCTTCGGCTCCGTCGAGGTAATCGAGGAGTTGTTGCTGGTCCCACCGGATCTGCTCACTGGGAACGGGCATGCGTGCGATCCGAAATCCCCGCCGTGCGAATTCCTCCGGGGCGCAGTGGAAGCATTCGCGCTTCGATGTCACCGTGAAGAGCTGCAAATTACCGTCCTGGAAAAGCGTGACAGTGTAATAGGCCGTATCGTCGGCGAAAGCTTGGAGCGGCATGATCGTCCGCTGATTGCCATCGCGTCGGAGCGATTCCTTGAGAACGTCCTCCTGTGACGGCGGGACGTAGCGCTTGCATAGCGCGAGGAGCTCACCGGCGGCATCGTCACTGTGGTGCAAATGCACGAAATCGGTCACGTCACCCTTTTCCTTCTTGAAGTGGTCCGGCCACTCAATACGATGCAATCTCCATTTGGGAAGGCGTGTGGCAAGGAGGAGGCAAGCCGCTTCCATACCCTTCCCGCCAGCCTCGTCATTGTCATAGAGGAAATAAACATCAATAGCTTCTGGAAAACGCTGGAGGATACCCAGCCACTCCTCGTCAAAGGTCTCTGCCCCGGCTGTCCCGCAGTATGCGTTGAAACCAAGCTGGCGGGCGATGAGCGTATCCGGTTCGCCCTCACAGAACACCACCGGGCAATTCTTGAGATCAAGGGATTGGAGCGGGTAGAGCTGGGCGTTCCTACCTCCGGGATACACCATTCCTTTCGATTGTGCGCCCGACCCGTCAGGTAACTTCTTGAGCTTCTTGAAGACACAGGTGCCGTGTACGTCGTTAACGGGGAAGGAGTACCACAACCAACTGTAATGCGAGGCGAGACCGATCTTGTACTGTTTGATCGTATCAAGAGTGAAGCCACGCACATCGGTGAGATGCTTGAGCCGGGCTTCATCCGCAAGCAGTGCTTCATGGTCAGTCTGGATATCGTTAGGAGTAAGTTTGCTACTCATGGGAAACGGGAGGAAAGGATGTCAACAGCGGTCTTAAAGTCACAATCTCGTATGTGCATCACGAAATCGATCACGCCACCCTTCGAAACTCCTCCGGATGTCTTGCCGCTCCATCGCTTCCAGAAGTTCTTGCTCTCAGAAATCGAAAGGGATGTGTAGCCGATTGGATCGTTGGCATCCTTCACATGCCATGAGCCGCAGCCAGTACGCTTCAGTTCAATGCCAAGGGCTTGAGCGGCCTGCAGGATGGAGATGCGCCGGAGTTCCGCAATATCACGCCGAGGCATGTGCTTGATGGGAAGGAACTGAACAGCCGGGATTGCCCAGCTCCAGTGTCGCCCCCCACGCTTCGGCGAGGCGGATAACCGCAAGAGTGAGGTCTTGGGAAGAATCTCCCCGAGAGCGTTGTGCGATAGCCGTTGTTGGAAGAGAATATGTCATAGAAAAGGGGAAAGAGATGAAGTCTTGAAAAGGATCACTCCTCTCAAGGCGGCTCTCTTTCTCTTTGGTACATGGCGGGATCTGCAAGCACACCCACCACGCGGATGAGCCGCTCGCCATACTCAGCCGCCTGCTCGTCGGAGATCTCTTGCCCGAAATGCTTCTTCCAGAGCTTCTTGAATGAGCCTCTGCTGGCTGGAGAGAGACTCATGGCTGCTGATGGGCGTATATCCTCTGCTTGAGGAGCTTTTGGGTTTGCATGAGATGCAGCGGCTCAACGCGCGCCCTCCCGTTCCAGAAATCCTCGATGACCCTGCGGAGCTCAGGTGTATCTCGGAAACAGAACACAACCCTCTTCGGGTTACGGAAATCCATGCGGAGCAACTGCTGCCCAACTGCTATGGCGTAGGATGCACTAGCGAGGTCACTAGTGGGATACTCATGATTCATAGGGGCGCGAGTTATTGCGCCCGCGAATGATATGAATCAACTGTCACTATGTTGCCCCGCGAAGAGTCACTCAAGCGTCACTCTTGTTCCACGAAGATCCATCCTTGTGACCGTACATTGCGGATTTCGAACTTTCCCAGACGATGACCCTTTAACCACACTCGAACTATTGACACATATTTTCTCAGATTCGTACACTGTGGCTTCTTTGGATCTCGCGCATTATCACCCCATTCGGCACGGGCGAGATCGTGATAGGTCGTCAATTTGCCTGAGTTTTTGAATAAGGCATATAGTGCCTTTGCATAGCGTCCATCCAGGGTTTGTAAATTCTCTTTCAACCAAACATGACCTGCGACATCAGCACGAACCTTTCCCGCAAATGCAGACGCCTCGCCCTTCGGTACTTCCGGCTCTCTAATTGATATGGAAGGAGTGCCCGTCTCCCGGGCAACGAAGTTTGGTATTTCCATCCAAAAATCCAGCACCCCGTCTCGGGTTCGGATTTCATGAATGTGACAAGCCCCATCCTTCTCAAGGATCAGAAGGTCTTCGATTGGATGGAAACGGCGTACATCTTTCTTGAACGCCCTCAGGAATGAGGCAAATTCGTCATGGTTGATCCAATGCCGAGAATAGGAATCCAAATGAGAGAAGATTTTGTCGATCACTTTTTTCTGGTCACTCCAGCGATATTTCGCCTGATCTCTTTTCTCTGTATCCCATAGCACCCGATCGGACTTGAGGGCGTTGAGATAATTTTCCAACAGCTGCCGCAGAGCCTGAAGTGACGGTGATAGTTTTGTGAAATCAATTGCAAGCGGACGAATGGATGCAAGGTTCAAGACAATCCGGGCATCTTCATTGGGCACTCTGCGCATCTCTGGTCCATCCTTAGTCATCACCTCGGACTCGGCAACGCCAGGACAAAGATAGTCGTGTGACTGCTCAACGGTCGCGCGACATCCTGCTAACACATCAAGAATGATGTCTTTGTTCTCCGATGCAACCAACGAAAGCTTCCGTTTTTTTGCTTGTTTCCAGAGCTCTTTCGTTTGCTTCGACTGCAATTCAGAAAGGAAGGGATCTCTCTTACCAAATAGACGCTTCACATCGCCCGTATCAAGTTGCATCGGCAGGGCGATGCTCTCCTTGTTACAGAGTGATACCAGCTCATCAAGTACGCCCCTCGATCCATGCCCCTTCTGCGCGGCTACTCGCCCCCAGAGCAGGTCGTGCACCAGCTGTTGATCCGCCGCAGTGTCATCCCCCTGCATGTCGGAGAGGAGATAGAGCAGCACAACAAGTTCTGTGCTCCAAGGTTCCTGATTCATACTCATATTGGCTGCATTGTAGCCAAAGTAAGGGATTTGTTACAGGGATGGACGCTGCTACAATACTTACGTTGCCAGCAATGTCGTGGGCTTTCATGCCCGTTTATTTCCTCACAACGCAGAAAGGGGCGCCAGCCTCTGGACAGCGTGTTGTGAGGGAAACCTCCGGCATTGCTGGCAACTCCAAGTTGGCGTCCCTTCTTGGTGTTTCCCCTCTCGTTATGAAAATTCGGCAAATCAACTACCGGAGCCTAAGACATAAATTCATTGCATTTGTACTGGCCAACAAGTTTCTGCGGCCTATCGCAATATTCGTATGTATCCTGTTTATCATTCTCACAGTTCTCAATTTATTCTTTCTCACCGCAGAAGAGGGAATCGCATGGATGATAGGTGCGACCATCGCATCAGTGCTTGGAGGGTATGTATTCCGAAAAAAAAGGACGGCCTAGTCGGGTGCCTCCTTTCGATATTACTTTCTTCCCATAATTCTTTCCTCTCCTCACTATGGGCATCCTCGATTTCTTCGGCAAAGACGCGATCAGCGACATGGACGAAACTGGTGTTGTAGTGAACAGCAAAGGGAAAGCAATTCCCGCCGGTGTGCCGAGAATACAGAACACTCAATACCTTAATTCTACTCCTCTAAAGCTTTCGTTCAGCGACATTCTGACCATTGCCTTGTTGATCGTGTGTGCATACTGGCTTCTTTCTTATGTCATTGAGGAACTACCCTCCACACTCAATCCTTCTGATCTTGAGTTGACTCAGGGGGAGTTGCCGATTGCTCGTTTCATTGGAGGTCTTGTGATTCCATTGTTGCCCACACTATTCTTTCTGTTCATCCTTTGGAGGAGCATAAAGAAGAAACGGCGGCAAAAAATTAGGACAGCCGACTAGGCTGTCTCTTTTATATTACCTTCTTCCCACCATTCGTATGAAATTATCCTTGTTCACTCGTTCTGCGGTATTGGCCGGGATCCTTCTGATCACACCTCAAGCACAAGCAACGCTATACAGAACCGATGTAGGAAATATGCAGAAGCTCAATAAGGAGGTTATAGATCTGCAGAACACGATCAATTCTCTCAGCAATGAAATCCTTCAGCAGCGCATGAATCAAATGCAGCGCGACATGGATAATGCTGCCATGGGAGCAGCCGCACGGAGGGGAGCATATTCCAATGCTCTCGCGCAACTATACCAAGATGCAGCAGCACAGTGCCCCACTCACTCACGGGCACCGGAACTAAATGAGCTCCTGAGTGATATCATCCTCCGGGAACAAGAATTGAGCGATATCATGAAATGTGCAAATGCTGTGTGCACGCCGGAAATTAAGGAGCGCCTGTCTCCTGAGATTGTCGCTGGTTTTGAACGCATGTCATATTCGGAAAAGGCAGAAGCTTGGGGTGATGCCTTTACGGAACTGCTTGATCTTCAGGATGTTCGAAATGAACGCATAATCGCGAATACGGGTTCTTGCCAATGTGATGATGGCTGGGTTGCAAGCAGCAGTAAGTCTGCCTGCATCCGCAACGGCAGTGATACCCCGACAAACTTCCCGGCCACAACCCAGCGGGGGGGTTCTCTACCGCCGGATGTCGCGGCTGACACATGGTATTCCCAGACAGTCTCCGATTTCATCGACGCGGGTTTTGTCAGCAATAAAGAGTTGTTTCGTCCTGACGCCCTCGCTACCCGTGCCGAATTCATACGGCTCATCGTAGATATGAATGGAGGTGTCTTATCCTCGCCCCCCGCCAAGGCCAGCTTTTGGGATGTCCCGGTGGGTTCCCCAGAGTTTGCGTACATGGAGGAAGCGGCAAAGGAAGGATGGATTGCGGGAAAGGGAAATTGCTATGGCAAGGATCTCTGTTCGGCGCAACCGTACATTCCGATTAGCCGAGCTGAAGCTACAGCCATTATCATCAGGTCATTTGCACTTGAAGGAGGCGAGGCTCCGACATTCGAAGATATTCCTGACGGGGCGTGGTACGCGGATGCCATTCGTACTGCTGCAAGCCGGTGTATTTTGCAGGGCGATGGCGGGAGGAGACTGGTCCGGCCGGCTGCGAACATGAACCGCGCGGAAATGATCGTCATGCTTGATCGCGTAGATCGTGGCCTTTCTTACCCTAACTGTTTGTAATCCATTCCCAACATCCCTATGCAGACCGAACCCACCAACAAGAAGTCTCGTGCGCATTCACCGCTCCGAGAATACGTTTTCATTCTTCTCCTCATTCTTGCAGTACTATGGTGGATAAAGGAAATGTACGAGGTGATTAGGCTCTCTGGAGACACTTTCGGCACTGTTCCGGCCTTGATTGGAGTTTCAATAATCCCACTCGTCATCATTCTGTTCCTTTGGAGACGTATCAGAAAGAAACACTGGTAAGGAGCCAAACACGATTATGCCGGTATGGAAGCCGGACGAGCCCTATCCCACACCACGGGCTTCGCATTGCCTGCCTGCGCCCTGAGCGCGTCCTGGAGTGCTATCACGCTTCTCTGACCGCCTGCCGTTCCTACGCCATCCATGGAGGCAATAGAGGATCATCAGGATGCCTTGGGGATTGCCCCAGCCGTTCAAGAGGAATGTGGCTCCTGCTCCGCCTTCCCCTGCGCGATGGCTTGACTTAATTCAGGCAATCCCCTGCGTGAGGGCCGCCGAAAGCTCATGGTATGCGAACTGATTCTGTCCGTCTTTTTCCATCTGACAGCGCAAGCAGATCTTGTTTCCCTGCGCGATGGCAGCCGACACATCGACGTACTCCCTGCGCGATGGCGTCGGATAATTTGGGAAGTAGTTAAGCTGGCCGTGCCTTTTCCCACACCACATGCCTAGTACTGGCCGTTTGCGCTGCCAAAGCCTCCTGGAGGCCGTCTGGTGCGTCTTCCGACCGTCTACCGTCCTTGCGCCATTTATGGAGGCAATAAAGCAGGATCAGAATGCCCTGGGGGTTGCCCCAGCCGTTGACGAGGCAGGTGGCCAGCCACTCCTCTTGCACTGCTTTCCCCTGCGCGAGGGCATGGCAAAAGTCGGGATAGCGCCGGCGCCAGTAGTCGAGGGTGTCGTAGCTCACGCCAAGGCGTGCGGCAACACTCCTCAGGGTGAAGATCATCCGAGGATCAGCCAACATGTGGTAGGCCATAGCGCAGAACTCCTCCCGGTACTTCGTGGGTCGTCCGAAGCGCTTGATGCCGGAATTAATGGCAGGGTCGCAGAACTGCTGTTCGGCGGGTTCGGGACCCATAAAGTGTTCTCGATAGATCCGTTCCTGTTCCGGTCCCCAGAGCTTGAGCCTATCGCTCTGATCGGGCTCGTTGTTGGCCGCTGCTCTGCTTTTCTGTCCCATGGCTCTATTCTATCCCCGCCACTGGCGCGCGCGTAGTGGCATCGGGGAAGCTTCTCCAGGATGTGCATGTGAATGCGCCGAGGCCGCCTCCAAGGTTTCCGTCAACAAGCGTATCACTCAAAACTTCCATCCCTGTTCTCTGAAGAAATCCAGAATGGAGATGCATTTCACCTTCCTTGCCGCACAGACATCAGGAATTTGTGGCCGATTGCGTCTCGAGCTGTTCTTTTCAGCCGTGATCACCGTCCACTTCTTCGCCTCCGCCATGGCAATGACGAAGGGGTCGGCCTGTTCTCCCATCCTCTTCGTATCAACCAATTCTGGAGAATCACGCATGATCTCAGAAACGATGCGCGTTTGATCGGCATCGATGGGGTGTTCCAACCCGCATTTCTTCGCCCAATCGTATGCACCATCGTCCTTCTTGTTGAGTTCAAGGAGCACCTCCTTGGGGGAAACGATTTCGCCCCCCTGAATCATTTTCTCGATGTTCGTTTTGAGGGAAGGAAAAATATCAAAGGAATACCATCCATAATCCTTGCTCCACATGTAGATGATGCAGTTGCTATCCATACAGTAGCCCGCCGACGTGAAAAGGGCTTGCTGCGTCATGGAAGAGTATTTCGCACCATCTCGGAGAGCTTTGGCAGATATTTCAGCTTCAGCTGCAAGTAATCGGCGGCCTCGCCATAGGTGAGCTTCCCTTTGCTGCTACCCTCAAGAACGAGAGAGGAAAAAGTTGCTCCATTTTCTCGGAATGCTTCCTTGGACATATTTCTCTGCCCTCCCTTCTGGGTTTTCTTGGGAACCTGATTGTTCCACTCTTCCCTCATTTGCCTATAGAAACTCTCTGTGGTGAGTTCAAACGTGAGGAGCCGTCGCAGTATCGTCTCCCGGCTCACCTTATACATCTTGGCGAGCGTGATGAGCACATCGTTTCCCCACACCTTATGTGGAAGATTGTCTCTTACAATTCGTTCTTGAAGAAGGTCGTCCTTCGGGACAAGGAAAGCCGCCGCAAAGCGATTGCAGAATTTCTCAATGGCGCCGACGCGTGCATCGAATCGTAATTGCCTGCCATGAATACTCTGGATGCCGCTCTCATTAAGGACCAGATGGGCATACTCATGAAAGAGTGAAAAGATCTTCGCAGAGAGGGCATCGCTATAGTTGATGACAATGACGGGGGGCATCTTGCCATCACCAAACAGTGAGAACCCCCGTGCTTCTTTGATATCCATCTTCTGCTCCAGAACTAACACTCCTTTCTCTTCAATAGCATTCTTCCATTTCGCCAATGCCATGTTGTCATCCTTCCATTTCTGTTGCTCCTCCACCGTAATACCCAACTCCTCCCTCAGGGTTCCAGCCAGTGCCTCAGGCGGAACATTCAAATTTATCCCTTTGATGCGAACCGGAGCATCATGGCCCAACTCCTCTCGTAGCCCCACAGATAGCTCTTGAATCCTTGTGGCTCTCCGGATAGCAAGGAGGGTTTTCTTTGAATACTCGATGCTGCCGTCTTTTCCCTCAACAGGAAGAGTCCGGAAATCCTCAGGCAACGGCGGCTCATTCGGCGGTGACGTCAGGAAGAAGATTGCTAAGGGTCTCCTATAGAGGCTGGCCAGATTCCGAAGACGAGGCACACTAATCTCGCTCTCTTGTTTCTCCCATCGTTGCATAACCTCTTCTCCTACATGAATGGATCTTGCGGCATCATCTATATCTACGCCGCTAGTCGTGCGCGCCCATTCCAGAAGTTCCGGCTGGACCCGAACAGTGACGACTTGAGGAGACATGATGATGGGAGATTGAAACGTATCTTAGCACGGCTGAGACGGTTGCGATGGCATTTGAGTCTTTGTTTTCGGTAAGCGGTAAAATCAAGTGCACCCCCTGTGGCCAAATTATACTGACGGATTAAGTACATAACCCAAGTAGGACTGACGGCAAGGACACTGCATCCCTTCATTTGTCTCCCCGATTTTTTTTCGAGATTGTCGCCGATTTTTTTCAAAGGCAATTTGTATGAGCATGGTACCCATAAAATGGAAACACCCCGTCAGAGGAACCCAGCGGAATCGAAACGAAAATCTGGAAGCCGGGATGTGGAAAAGGAGTGTCATTTGGGATTGCCTGAAGAGAAAGGATTGCGCGTCTGCGGACGCGCCTTGTCGCGCGAGCTCCGGGGCAAGCGTGCCGGGTGGTAAAGCGCCACGCTCAACAAGGCAAACAGCTAGCTGCAAGACAGCAGAACTGATGGACCGCTATGACGGTTACCGTTTTCTACGCTGCCGCAACACAACATCAAGGCGGAGTAACCGCTGTAACCGACAGGTTAGGCGTCTCCCTATGCGCAGCTTCCGGCCATCATCACAGTCCTAACTTCCTCTATCCAGGAGCTCCATCCGGCTTCGTCCGTCCGCTGAGGCGGACGAGACTACGCCGCGATGTGGCTGTGGACAGGGAATCGAAGCCGGATGCCGCGGCGGAGTCACGGCGGAGCGCTAGCGGAGCCGGGCATACTCGTGCCTTATGTTTTTCGTCTACGTCCTCGAATCCCTTGATGGCTTTCATTGGTACGTTGGCATTACCGATGATGTCCAGCGGCGCTTGGCTGAGCATAACGAAGGTCGATCGATGTACACGAAGAAGCACAAGCCATGGAAAGTGAAATCGTATACCGCGTTCCTTGAACGTGCACGCGCCGAAGCATTCGAGCGATATCTGAAAACTCATTCAGGCCGAGCGTTTACCAAGAAACACTTCTGAGACGGATCCGCTTTATGAATCGCAACAGGCGCTGCTATTCGTGATGTTCCACAATGCTCGATACATGTTCTGTATAATGCGAAGCCGTATGATGTTTCACAATGCCCGATATGTGTTTAAATAATGCGCAACCTTATGATAGGGGCAAAGAAGAAACGAAATGGCCTGCCACAGCCCATTTATGTGTAATTGACATAGTTAAATAATAAAATATAATCATAATATGAGCGAAACGCCTTCACGGTTGAATCATGCCGAAAAGCGGTTGCAGGACGTCCTCACCGCTCCGTCAGTTCCTCATGAACAACTCGAACGGGTGCGCGAGGAAATCCGGGAGGTGTGCGGGGAGCTGGGGGTGATAGCCCGGAGCGATCTGCGCGAGGAACAGGCGCGTGCTCTTGTACAAACGATCGAGAATTTGATCCGTTTATTCCGGGAGAGCGCGCTGCCGAGGGAATTGATCAAGGACATCGCGGGGCATTTCGACGGCATTCTCAAAGCTATTCCCTGCGAACAGGATCCCGTGCTCCATGCAGCCGAGCAGCGCACCGGCCTCCCCATACTCCAGGAGATGCTCATCACGGAAGTCTCGCTTCCCGCGCTGATCGAGGAGATCCGCTGGGGGGAAGCCGTGCGTGAGGGGATAGCAAAGGCATGGTTCCGCAGGGAAGACGCGGATTGCCTCCTCGACAATGTGCGAGTGAAGGGCGCCGCCCAGGAACATCTGGTCCGCACGCTCATCACGTTATCCGGCGAAAAGTTGACACCCGTGCGCGTGGAGCACTGGCCCACGCTCCTCGCAGACCTTGCATCGTCCGTCGATCACGTCACGAACGATCCTCGGAAGAGCCGGGAATGCGTCATGAATGTGTTC
This sequence comes from Candidatus Peribacteraceae bacterium, assembly GCA_041661065.1. NCBI lineage: Bacteria > Candidatus Peregrinibacteriota > Candidatus Peribacteria > Candidatus Peribacterales > Candidatus Peribacteraceae bacterium. Next base: position 1,234,733 of record JBAZVD010000001.1, on the reverse strand, counting down.
TGGATGTTCACGGAATCCATCGCAATGGATTACCTCCGACACTTGTCACCTGATGAACAGAAGCGCCTTGTGGAAGCCCTGGGAATTGCCGAGGATGTGGATGTGCAAGAGCTGGCAGAGGAGCTTGGGGTAAGACACCCTGAACTCGACCCGTCGGAGAGGGAACGGTGGGCGGCGGACTTCTTCGCAGATGTGCGGAACAGCGCTGACGCTACGGCTCGGGAGACCGGATATGCATACCCCGACGAGAAAAAGCTGCCTATAAGAGTGGTGGGTGCGTCGCGCATTCTCGCAAGGGCACTGAGGAATTTCCTGTATCCGGAAGAGCGATGACGGGAGTGAAGCTCCCCGGTCTGATCCGACTCCGTCAAGACTTCACCGGACAAGCGGTCGGGGCATCTCCTGATACGCTTCGCGGCTCCATCCCTCATCCCCTTCACATCCATCCAAATAAAACCTGCAGCAGCGAGAACGCCGCGCCCATGATTCCCTCTATCCACGTGGAGAGGAAAGGGAAGCCGATCAGGCGTTCCGCAACCAGGAGGAAGAGGAGAACGAACGGCCCGCGCCGCATGAATTCGGCGTATGCATCCTGGTAGCGGTAGGGGATGAGCGCCTCCAGCACGTGCGATCCGTCCAGCGGGGCGATGGGGAGCAGGTTGAACGCCATGAGGGCCAGGTTGATGAAGAGGAGGCCCCCCAGGAGCGAACCCGCGAACTGCACGCCCACCGAGGCCTCGGGCATGGGCGAGAGGAGGCCTGTGACGGATCCGGGGACGGCGCGCGCAAGGAGCGCGAGCCCCGCGAAGGAGACCGCCGCCATGAGCAGGTTGCTCAGGGGCCCCGCCAGGGAGACCAGTGCGTTGTCCCGCACGGGGTGGCGGAAATTTGCGGGATTCACCGGAACGGGCTTGCCCCAGCCGAACCCTACGAAGAGGAAGAGGAGGGACCCGATGGGGTCCAGGTGGGCGACGGGGTTGAGTGTCACCCGGCCGGCCATATCCGCCGTGGGGTCGCCCAGGCGCTTGGCTATGTAGGCGTGCGCCGCCTCGTGCACACTGAGGGCGATGAGGATGGCGATGATGAAGGTGGGGTTGAGGAAGGGGGTCATGTGTTGGAATATCCTATCGGTTTCTCCCCATAAAGTGAACCGGGAAGAATGGAAAATGGGAAATGCAAAATGCAAAATGCATGATAAATTCATTTTCCATTCAGCATTTTGCATTTTGCATCAGGCAACGGTCCTTCATGGTAGATTGACGGTAAGCCAAAACATCCATACACTCCCCCCGCTCATGGCCAGACGTTGCGTCCGCACCGGCAAGCACACGGGTTTCGGGAACACCCGCAGCCACTCGCTGCGCCACACCCGCAGGACGTGGAAGGCGAACATCCAGAAGAAGCGCGTGTTCGACCCCAAGACGGGAGAGTACAAGACCATCAAGGTGGCGGCGAGCTACTTGAGGACGTTGGCGAAGAGGATGCAGGAGGGGAAACCGGCGTATTGATACGGTCACCGAAGATAGGTAGGAAGCCGTCGCGGCGTAGTCCCGAGCGCTGCCGAGGGACGAAGCCGGATGGCGGAGAGGGAGGGATTCGAACCCTCGAGACCCTTGCGGGTCTACACGCTTTCCAAGCGTGCGCACTAGACCACTATGCGACCTCTCCGTGGAGCTTTACTGTGCCACAAACTTGACGGGAGGGAAACCCTCTCTGAGACCAAGATCCGGCCATGCGCTCCCTCACTTGCAGCACCCGCCGCAGCATCCGCCTCCCAGGCTTCTCTTCAGGTACTTGTAGAAGAAGATGAAGCTGAGCACGAAGGCGATCACGGAGAGCGAGCCGCCGGACGTGCCGAAGACGAAGCCGTCGCTGTACACGTGGGCTTTCACCATATCCACGGCGGCAACGACGGTGGTGAGGAGAAGGAACGCCGCAGCGAACATATTCCCGATGAGGGGAGAGGCGGCATCGGATTTCGAGGATGGCTTCATGGCCATGGGAAAACGGGGGAGATGTGGCAATGAGACTACAGGGTGAGGGATATCCTCTACAAGAAACGGCACGAGAGTCGCCTCGACATGAGTACATATCTCGTATTTCGTATTGCGTATTACGTCGTACGTATACGGAGCCCTCATTATACGCAATACTCGATACGGTATACGGAATACGCATCAGCGAAGCCTTTAAAAGACTCCTTCCTTCAGTCATACTCCTCCTATGAAGATCTCCCTCAGCTGGCTCAAGGATTTCATCACGCTCACGGAAACCGATCCGCAGGCGATTGCGCAGACGGTGACGGAGCGGATCGCGGAAGTGGATGAAGTGGAAGAGATGGGGGCGCTCCTGCGGGACGTGGTGGTGGGGCAAGTGCTCACCTTGGCCAAGCATCCCAACGCCGACAAGCTCACGCTCGCGGATGTGCGGACGGACCGCGGCGTGAAGAAGGTGGTGTGCGGGGGGACGAACTTGCGGAAGGGCATGCGCGTGGCCTTCGCGCACGTGGGTGCGCGGGTGCGCTGGCACGGGACGGAGATGGCGACGCTGGAAAAGGCCAAGGTGCGCGGCGAGGAGAGCGAGGGGATGATCTGCTCGGCGGAGGAATTGGACCTCGCCGCACGGTTCCCGCAGGAGACGGAGCGCACCATCATCGACCTCGGCGACGGAGAGGAGGACGTGGGGAAGCCGCTGAAGGAATACCTCGACCAGGACGATGCGGTGCTGCACATCGACAATCACGCCATCACGCACCGCGCGGACCTGTTTTCGCACGTAGGGATGGCGCGGGAGTTTGTGGCGGCGGGCTTGGCGGAATGGAAGAAGGAACCTTCCCTCCCCTCCCTCGCCTTCCCGCAAACCCCCTTCCCGTTCTCCATCACGGCGGAACAGAAGAAGCTCGTCCCGCGCTACCACGCGGTGATGCTGGAGATCCCCGGCCTGGGGCAGACGCCCGCATGGATGAAGCGGCGCCTGGAAGCCACGGGCTGGCGCAGCATCAACCTGCCCATCGACATTACGAACTACGTGATGATGGAGACGGGCATGCCGCTCCACAGCTTCGACGCGGCGGACATCAAGGGGGACGTGCGCATGCGCCGCGCGAAGAAAGGGGAGAAGATCCGAACACTCGACGGGGAGGAGCGCGAGCTCTCCAAGGGGGCGCTCGTCATGGAGGATGCGGAGGGGATTTTCGATCTCCTCGGGATCATGGGAGGCCTGCGGGGATCCACCAAGGAAGCCACGAGGAAGATTTGGCTGCACAGCGCCGTGGTGGACCCCGTGAACACGCGCCAGACGGTGATCGCCATGGGGCACCGCACGGACGCCGCGACGGTGTACGAGAAGGGCGTCCCTCCCGTGGCGGCGGAGTTCGGGCTCCTGCGGGCGGCGCAGCTCTTCCTGGAACTCATCCCCGGCGCCCGCCTCGCTTCCGCGCCGCTGGCGTGGGGGGACGAACGGAGGGAGGCCAAGCCCATTACGCTCCGGCTCGCCCGGGTGGAGAATGTGCTCGGCACGTCGGTTCCCGCGTCCCGCGCTACCAAAGCCCTCACCGATCTCGGCTTCTCCGTGGAGGAGAAGGGGAAGACGCTCAAGGTGACGCCGCCGCCGTGGCGGCTGGGGGATATCCGCGGCGAGCATGACCTCATGGAGGAGGTGGGGAGGATCGTGGGCTACGACGCCATCGAGCCCGTGATGCCCGCCGCCGTGCTCACGCCGCCGCCCCGCGACCATCGCTTGCACGCCCTGCGTGACGCGCTCAAGGAGGCGGGCTGCATCGAAACACGCCCGCTCTCCCTCGTAGGCGGCGCGCTCCTGCGGAAGGCGGGAATGGACCCCGGAGAAGCGGTCGTCATCCGGAACCCTTTGGGCGAAGAGACGAGCCTCCTCCACACCGGCACCCTGCCTTCGCTCCTCGAGCACGCCCAGCGGAACATCCTCGCGGCGGGCACGCTCCTGCGCACGTTCACGTTCTCCCGCGTCTTCACGCGGACCACGGATGCCGGGCACAACCGGGAGGGCGCGAAGGAGCACTCCGAGCTCTCCGTCCTCTTCGCCGACCTGGAAGGGAAGGGTAACGCGGACCTGAAAAGCGATCCCTTCCTCCTCCTCAAGCGGGAACTCTCCCTCGCCCTCTCCGCCCCCGGCTTCAAGGCGGAATGGAAGCGTGATGATGCGCCGGCGCCGTGGATGCACCCCGGCCGCTCCGCCCTGCTCTCGGTGGATGGCGAAACGGTAGGGCGGTTGTTCGAAGTCCATCCCCGGATCCGCAAGAACTTCGATCTTCCCCACCGCGCCGCAGCGGCCGTTGTGGACCTCGCCCGCCTCCTCTCCCTCAAGGGGAAGACCGTCGTCCCGCTCCCGCTCCCCGCCTTCCCCGCCGTCACGTACGACGTCACGGTAACACGCATGCAAGAGCAGCGGACGGAAACGCTCCTCGCCAAGCTCCGCGGCGCCTCACCGCTGCTGGAGAAGGTGGAAGTGGTGGATCTCTTCAGCGGCAAGGGACTGGAAGAGCGGCAGTTCAACCTCACGCTGCGCTTCACGTACAGGACGGCGGACCGGACCTTGACGGAGGAGGAGGCGCAGAAGGCGCACGCCGCCGTGACGGCAGTCCTCACCGCCGCCTCCAACCAATCCTCGTAAAGAAATGTGACAACACCGTTGCCAACAAAGGGGGCGAAAGCCCCCTTTCTTGAACGGAAAGCCCTGTCAGCCCATTTTGACAGAGCCATTCCTTTGGAGGAGAATGCCCTCCTTTTCCCCTGATCTCCCCATGAACAAAGAGCGGCAGGCGTTCCATACTCTCGAACAACAAGCCCTCACCCACCTTCAACTGGTGGCACGAAGCCTGGAGCAAGAAGCGGTGAATGGCGGGCTTTCCCGCGGCATGCGTACACACCGGCGGCGCGTCACCCAAGTGCTCAACCGGAAGACGGCGGAACAGCACCACCGGGAAGAGAGGGATATGCAACGACGGCTGGATCCGCCCGTATCGCTGCAAGCCCGTTATGACAAAGGATACGACAAGGGCCGCCGCGATGTGGATGAGTATCTTGGAGACCGGAGTACGGAAATCGGCGATCGCTGGGAACACCGGGGATACCGCGACGGCTACAGCAAAGTCGGTCGGAGAGAGATACGGCAATAGGAGGCCTCTACGGCAATACCCTCGCCAGATCCGTCTCATCCGTTATCATGATGCGGGGGACACGGAGGAAGTCGTCCTTCTCGGTGGCGCGGCGGGGATCCATGAGCGTGCCGGTCACGTAGCCGGCCGCCGCCGTCCGCTCCCGCACCAACGCGTTCTGCATGGTGGCGGGGTAGGCGATGTGCCGCACCGGCTTGCCCGTGAGTTCCCGGAGGATCTTCCTGCTCTCCGCCAATTCCCAATCGAGCTCCGTTTGACCCAACCGCGTGAGCTGCAGGTGGTTGACGGTATGGGACTGGATGTCCATCCCTGCCTCACTCATTTCTTTCACCTGCGCGCGCGTGAGGTTGGCTCCCGCATCCAGTGTTTTGGTGATGAGATAGAACACCGCCGTAAAGCCGTGCTCCTTGAGGACGGGATAGGCGAGGCCGTACTGGCTGCGGTGGCTGTCGTCGAAAGTGATCACCACCGGCTTCACCGGGCCGAGGATCTCCCCCCGCGCGATGCTGACGAACGTATCCAGGTCCACCGGCGTGTACTCATGGTCCTCCAGCCACTGCATCTGCCGCGCGAACACCGCGGGGGAAACGGACATCTTCCAGCTCCAGGTTGTCTTTGGATAGGGCTGGGCGGGACGGAGATGATGATAAACGAGAAGCGGTATGGAGAAGCTAATGTCTTGCTTGTTGATGAATGGAGCAAGGGAGGAAGAAACCGAGGAAACCGAAGAAGCCGACGATCGCGATGGAGCGGCGGTATGGGATAACCGGCGCGCCAGTCGTTCCGCCCGTCTCTCTTGCATCGTCTTCGCCGAAACCGTCACGACGCCCGCGAACGCGAGGAAGACGGCGAGGAGGACCAGGGAGCGGCGCATGGCATTCATCCTACCAGAACTTGCTACAGAGATGGGAAAGGTGGAAACAAATCAATAATCGGCTGAAGAGCAATCTCAACTCACAATTCCCTCCGCAGCAATTCAATCTCATCCCTCAAATCCGCAGCTTTCTCAAACTCCAAATTCTGCGCCGCCAGCTCCATCTGCTGCTCCAGCTCCTCCATGAGCCTCTTCTTCTCGTCCTTGGGGATCTTGGTGTGGTCGTACTTGGGGCGGCGCAGCTCCAGCCTCTTGCCCTCCTCCGCGATGTTACGCACCGCTTTAACGATGGTCTGCGGCGTGATGCCGTGCTTTGTATTGTAGGCTTCCTGGATGGAACGCCGGCGCTCCGTCTCCGCCAGGGCGGCCTTCATGGCGTCCGTCATCTTGTCCGCGTAGAGAGTGACGTGCCCGTTCACATTGCGCGCCGCGCGGCCGATGGTCTGGATGAGCGCATCGCGGGAGCGGAGGAAGCCCTGCTTGTCCGCGTCCAGGATGGCGATGAAGCTCACCTCGGGGAGGTCCAGCCCTTCGCGCAGCAGGTTGATGCCCACCAGGATGTCGATCTCTCCCGTGCGCAGCTGCCGCAGGATCTCGATGCGCTCCAGTGTTTCCACATCGCTGTGGAGGTAGCGGACCTTCTGCCCCGCATCCTTCATGTACTGCGTAAGGTCTTCGGCCATCTTCTTGGTGAGCGTGGTGATGAGGACGCGTTCCTTGTTCTTGAGCGTCTTCTGCACCTCTTCGAAGATGTCGTCGAGCTGGTGTTTGCTGGGCTTCACCGTCACCTGGGGGTCCAGGAGCCCCGTGGGCCGGATGATCTGCTCCACGAGCCGCTCCTTGGGCGTCTGCGCGAACTCGTACTTGCCCGGCGTGGCGGAAACGTAGACGCGCTGCCCCACGCGCTGCTCGAACTCCGCGAACTTGAGGGGGCGGTTGTCGTGCGCGCTGGGGAGGCGGAAGCCGTAGTCCACCAGCGTCTGCTTGCGGCTGTGGTTCCCCTCGTGCATGCCACCCACCTGCGGGATGGTGATGTGCGATTCGTCCACGATGAGGAGGAAGTCCTTGGGGAAGTAATCGAGGAGGGTGGAGGGAGGGGAGCCCGGCACGGAATCGTTGAGGTAGCGGACGTAGTTCTCGATCCCGGTGCAGTAGCCCGTCTCCTTGAGCATCTCGATGTCGTACTCGGTGCGGGTGCGGATGCGCTCCGCTTTGACGAGCTCATTCTTGTCGTGCAGCTCCTTCTCGCGGATGTCCAAATCGCGCTTGATGCCCTCGATGGCATTGTCGATCTTCTCCTTGGTGGTCACGTTGTGCGCAGCGGGGAAGATGGTGACTTCCTGCAACTCCTTGAGGACCTCGCCCGTGAAGCTGTCCACCTCCTGGATCACCTCGATCTCGTCGAAGGGCAGTTCCATGCGGATGGCCGTGTCGCCGCTCGGGGGAAAAATCTCCACGGTGTCCCCCAGCACGTGGAACATCCCCTGCTTGAAGTCCATGCCGGAGCGGCGGTACTGGATGTCCGTAAGGCGGCGGAGGAGCTGGTCGCGCTTGATCTTCTGCCCGCGCTCCAGCTTCATGGCCAGCGCCTCGTAGTCCTCCACGTTGCCCAGGCCGTAGATGCAGCTGACGGAAGCGACGATGAGCACGTCGCGGCGCATGAGGAGGTTGTAGGTGGCGGCGTGGCGGAACTTCTCGATCTCCGCGTTGATGCTGGCGTCCTTCTCGATGTAGGTGTCGGTGGTGGGGAGGTACGCTTCCGGCTGGTAGTAGTCGTAGTAGGAGACGAAGTACGAGACGGCGTTCTCCGGGAAGAACAATTGGAACTCGCTGCAGAGCTGCGCGGCCAGGGTCTTGTTGTGCGCGAGGACCAAAGTGGGGCGCTGCACCTGTTGCACGATGTTGGCCATGGTGAAGGTCTTCCCCGTGCCCGTAGCCCCCAGGAGCGTCTGGTGCTTTTCGCCCTTCTGCAACCCTTCCACCAGCTTCGCGATCGCCGCGGGCTGATCGCCTGTGGGCTGAAAGGGGGAGACTAACTTGAAAGGAATGGTGTTCATGGGAGGGAAGGTTGACTTGCCCTGTACCGGAGCCCCTCGGATTTCCTCGGGGTAAACTCCGCGAGTGGTGCAGGGAAGTCCGAGCATGATAGCGCAAGCGGCGGAACGATCAAACGTTTCCCTTCTTCCTTCCTGTCCTGGAATCCTCAATCTTGCGGGTATGTCCGGGCTCTTGTTTCCTTGGATCCTTCCTCACAGATCCCCCCACCCGATCAGCTCCACCTTCCGCTCCACGAGGAAGGCCTTGAACGATTCGTCCGTGAGCATCCGCAGCTCCGTCTGGCGCTGGGGGTCGAGGTCGAACGGCGTGCCGTAGGCGCAAGGACTCCCCGGATGAACCATCAATTCCGTCGTCCCTTCCGGCAGGCGGCTGATGACGTGGCGCAGGTTCTTGGCCGACGCGTTGTCGAGCAGGGTGTGGCCGCGGAAGTGGTCGGTGGAGGCGATGCCTGCCGCTTCGAAGAGTTTTCTCGCTTTCTTCGCCATGGCGTTGATGGCGCGCGTCGCCGCCAGTTGTTCCTCGGGGACGTTGAAGCCGAACGGAGGGAGCGGCTCCTCGCAGGGGATGCGGACCAAGCGGAGCCCGTAGCGCTCCATGGCGGGGATGAGCGCGGCTGCCACGGCGGGATGCACGTGGGCGTCCCAATTGCCGGAGACGTGCGTGAGGGTGAGGCCGCTCTCCAGCGCCCACGAGATCTGCGCCCGGATCTCACGCTCCAGATGTTCCTGCTGCACCTTCCCTTCGTCGAGCAGCGTGAACAGACGCTGCACGGGATGGAACCTGCCGGTCATGTCCAAGAGAGATGCCACGTCCCCGGGCTTACTGAGGGGATACTCCTCCGTCAGATTCACATGCAGCCCCACGGGGAGCCCGCGCTCCCGCGAGCGCTTTGCCGCCGCATCACTGTCGCTCCCGTTCGGCCACAGAGAAGCGGCCGTCACCGCCCCGAACTCCGCGCACAGAAAAATCCCGTGGGAACGCTGTGCGTTCACACCGAGGTCATCGGCCGTAATGATCAACCGGGGCATGCGTACATCCTAACCTCTTCCCTTCTTCAAGACACCCGATGATCACCCCTCTCCGTCCGTCGTTGTTTCCATGGCACGCAGGCATGTCTGCATCTTTCGTACGGCCTCTTCCAGTTCCGGAGGTATCTCGACCGTCATCGTCAACCCCTCCTTCTCATTGAAGAGTCCCTCCCCCTGTTCCATGCCACGAATGGTCTTCACGGGCTCCGCATAGAGCGCACGAGTCCAGGAACGCACATCATCCGAAGACATAACATTAATGATGTTCGCCCAATACTTGTCATCTAACGGAACCCCCTGCAAACGAGCCGCATTCATGATGTGCTCCAGGAGCTCTTGGCGTTCCTCCGGCGTGGCCTCTCTTTGTTGTTCAATGTCTCCAGACTCAGGTATGGATTCAGGCATGCGCACATGCTACATCCCCCTTCCTCCGGCACAATAAAAAAGGGGAAGCGTGCGTGAGTAGCATTTCCATAAGCCAAAATAATAGCGGCCGACGGCTTTCCTTCTGTTGCTGAGCCGTACCCCAAGGGTACAATCCCCCCCATGATCGACCTGGCTGACCTTCGGCAACACCCCGACGCCTACAAGGACGCCGCCGGGAAGAAGCGCATCAAGGTGGACATCGATGCGTTCCTCGCGCTGGACGAGGAGCGGCGCTCTCTCTTGAAAGAGGTGGAAGAGATGCGCGCCAAGAAGAACGCCGTGAGCGGTAAAGTGCCGACGATGAAAGGGGACGAGAAGAAGAAAACGATTAAGGAGATGAAGGAGCTGGACGTGACGCTCAAGGAGCAGGAGGAGCAATTGAAGAACGTCGAAGCGCAGTGGAACAACCTGCAACTCCAGCTCCCCGTGATCCCGCTCCCGCAGGTTCCCGTGGGGAAGGATGAATCGGAGAATGTGGAGGCGCACAAGTGGGGCGACCCGGCGGCGGCACTCAAGGTAAAGAATCCCAAGGACCATGTGACGCTGGGCGAAGAGTTGGACATACTGGATATTCCCCGCGGCGCAAAAGTGGCCGGTGCGCGCAGTTATTACCTCAAGGGGGACGGCGCGCGGCTGGAGATGGCCGTACTGCAGTTCACCTTGGACCACTTGCGGAAGAAAGGGTGGACACAGTTCACGCCCCCTTACTTGGCAACCTACGAGTGCTTCATGGGGACGGGATTCTTTCCGGGCGCCGACCAATCGAACATTTACGCGGTGGGCGAGCAAGCGGAGAAAGGTGCTGCCATAACGCCGGACAACCTCTACCTCATCGGCACATCGGAAGTGACGGTGGCCAGCTACCACATGGGGGAGACGCTGGAAGCGGAGAAGCTCCCCAAGCGCTACGCGGGATTCTCCCCGTGCTTCCGCAGGGAAGCCGGCACGTACGGCAAGGACACCAAAGGCCTCTACCGCATCCACCAGTTCCAGAAGATCGAGCAAGTCGTTCTCTGCGAGGCGGATGTGGAGAAGGGGATGAAGATGTTCGAGGAGATCCGCACGAACGCGGAGGAAGTGCTTCAGGCGCTCAAACTTCCCTACCGCATCCTCTCCATCTGCACGGGCGACCTGGGGAAGGGGAAGCTCTTCCAGCAGGATATCGAGACGTGGATGCCGAGCAGAAAATCGTACGGCGAAACGCACAGCTGTTCCTACTTGGGAGATTTCCAAGCGCGCCGCCTGAACATCAAATACATTGATGGCGATGGGAAGAAGAAGTTCGTCCACACCCTCAACAACACCTGCATCGCATCCCCGCGCATCCTGATCCCCCTCCTCGAGATCTACCAGAATGAGGATGGATCGGTGACGGTTCCGGAGGTTCTGCGACCGTATATGGGGGGGCAAGAAAGGATAGAGAAGAGGTGAATGTTTTCTGTTCTTGTGAAACCCTCATCCTAACCTTCTCCCTGGGAGGGAGAAGGGATGTATGTGTTTTCTGTGTACCATCACATGTATCCATTTTTTGCCTGTCACTTGCGCCAAACAAGATGTCACCTCATTTCACATGACCATCAGAGGGCATCCGTTGTTCCATTCTTGGATACTGGAGCCATGCAACAACACCACTACCTCATCGCCGACGACGTGGATGAAGTGAAAATCGGACGCATCCGCTCCTCCATCGAATGTGCCGACCCCATGGCGGAAATCCACATCGCACGCTCCGTGCGGGAAGCCCTGGCGCTCACGGATGCCGTGGAATTCGATGCCGCCGCCATCGACTTCGATTTCCTCGGCGAGGCAGAGAACGGCGCAGACATCATCCGGACGCTGAGGGGAAAAAATGCGCAAGCGGCGATCGCGCTGGTGACCGCGCGGGACGAGGAAGCCTACGAAGAGGCGAGCGCCCGTGCGTTGGATGCCGGGGCGAACGCAACCTTCACCTCCGCAACCTCCTTCGAGAGCGAACTCCAAACCACCCTCGCAGCCTGAACAATGCAGCGGAAAGGATGCTATGCTTGCTCCCTCGATGAAAATCCTCTTCACCAGATTCCCCTTCGAAAGCCGCCTGAACGGTGGTGCGGAACGGCAGGTGATCACCCTGATGGAAGGCCTCATTGCACGCAATAATGCCGCGGCGTTCGCCGGGAGCTGCAAGGCGCTCCTCACGCTGTGCCGAGAGAGAGGCATCCCTTCCACGGAGCTCATGATCGGACCGCCGCCGGTAACCAAGTGGGACGCCGTGAGCTTCGCGTGGCGCCGCAAGAGCATGCAGCGCACACTCCTCTCCCTCCTGGAAAATTTCCATGATCTCGATGCTGTGGTGATGCTGAGCTTGAGCGAAAAACTCCTCCTCACGGAAGAAGCGGCAAAGAAGGGGATACGCGTTCTATGGATCGAGCACGATCCCGTGGGACGGTGGCTCACGGCCAACCCGTGGCTCCCACTGCTCAAGCGGATGAGCCGACACGCGACGATCGTGACGGTATCGGAGATGAGCAGGGGGGTGTACCTCACGATGGGATTCGATCCGCAGCGCGTGGTGGCGATCCCGAACGGGATTGATTTGAAGAGATTTGAAAGGGAACAAACAACTACAAACAACACACATTCCCCTCTCCCGCCTGCCCACCGAAGCCTTGGCGAAGGTGGGAAGGGGGAGGGGCTAGGGGAGGGGGGAAGAGTGGAACATACAGACAAGGCGCTGCGCATCGGCACCATCGCCCGCCTCGACCGCGAAAAAGGCCTCGACCTCCTCATCACTGCCATACGAGATCTCCCGAACGTCTCCCTCACCATTGTCGGACAGGGAAAGGAACAGCAACACCTTCAAACACTCATTGGGGGGACTCCGTGCGCCATGGGGGGCCCGCCCGTACCGAACGGGTACGTTCGGGCGGGTGAAGGGGAAGGCCCTGCTTCGAAAAGCTTGCCGACGAGTCAGCCCCGAAACCTTGCAGGGGCTGACGAGGAGGCACGGGGCTGGGCGGAGGGGCTTTGGCGCGCGGTGCGCTTTCTTTTGCTTCTTTTCTTTGTCGGGCTGACAAAGAAAAGAAGGGAGCGGCACAAGAGGCAATCGCAGAACGAGACACAGCGAATCCAAATCTTCCCCAATGTCGAGAATCTCGCCTCCTTCTACCGCTCCCTCTCCCTCTTCGTCCTCCCCTCGCGCACCAACGACCCCTTCGGTCTGGTGGCGGCGGAAGCAATGAGCCTGGGCGTTCCGGTGGTGGTGACCGACGCGTGCGGCATCGCTTCCTCCCTTACCAATGGAGAGAACGCCGTCATCGTCCAAGCGGGTGACGTGCGGGCGCTGCGGCAGGGGATCACATCACTTCTTGATCCGGAGAAACGGAAAATGATCGCCGAAAAAGGAAAAACCTTTGCGACAAGTGAATTTTCTGTTCATAGAATGGTGGAACGGTACGAAAATCTCTTGCGGTGACATTTTGAGCTAGCCAAAGCCAAGCAACCCCAGCCCAATCTCTCTTCTTCGACGTATACTCCTCCTCCCGCTATGCGTCGTTCCCTCCTCATTCCTGCGGCATTGGTGCTGCTCGCGCTCTTCCACGGCGCACGAGAGCGGGTCTTCGACCCGCAGATGCGCGAAAGCGCCGCCCTCAGGGAAGAATCCTTCGCGAACCCCGTTGATGCGCTGAGCGTGAGCGGTGACCGTATCGCGGCGGAGGTGAGCGGGTTCGATGGAAAGGAATGGACGGCGTGGGAGACCCTGCAACGGGATGACGAGCAGGATCCGCTCTCTCGGGAATCGAACCTGGTGGTGTTCCCCGCACCCGTCTCCAAGGTCCGCCTGCGCGGGAACACGAATGTGGAATTCCATCCCATCAGCGTCTCGCACGAGCCTTCCCACTACACCGTGGCGGCAAGGGCGAACGTGGCGGAGCCCAGGGTTCTCTCCCGCGAGAACTGGGGCGCGGACGAATCCCTCCTCTACGATGCCCAACCCGTCGCCACTCCTTCCAACGGGAACTCGGACAGCCGCGAAGCGGACAACGGCAACGGCTCCTCGGCCGCCGTCTCCAACCGCGTACGCGATTGCCAGGATGCGCAGCGGCTGTACCCGGAGGAGTTCCGCATCGCGGAGCGCGTAACCAAGGACGGCGCCGGCCGCACGTTCCTGTGGCCGCAGGAGTATTCGCCCTCCGTGCGGTTGATCGTGGTGCACCACACCGCGGGAGCCGTGGGTCCGGATAGCAGGCCGGCCGTGGAGCGGATGCGCGCCATCTACACGTACCATGCCAAGAACCGCGGCTGGGGGGACATCGGGTACCACTACGTGATTGACGAAGCCGGGCAGATCTACCAGGGGCGCGCGGGAGGGGAAGCGGTGATCGGCGGGCACGCCTACTGCAACAACATCAACACTGTGAGCATTGCGCTCATGGGGAATTTTGACGTGGAGCAGCCGCGCCAAGCCCAGGTCCAGAGCCTGCAATGGCTGGCGGATTCGCTGGCGCGCCAGTACGACATCGATCTCAACCGTAACGTGATGTTCCACGGAAAAACCCTCCCCGGCATCACGGGCCACCGCGACCTCCTCGCCACCAGTTGCCCGGGGTACTACCTCAACGGGACCATGGACCAGGTGCGCCTGCACGTGCGTACCGGTGACCTGGAAGCAGCCGTCCGTTTCCCCTCGCCCCCCTCATCGGCTTCGCGCAGTTCCACGCCGTCGTTCACCAAGAAGGCGACTCCCGTGGCCGGACTTACAGCCATGGGAAACACCACCGTTACGGGACGGCCGGGAGGTGAGATCGTGGTGGCCTTGCGCTACCAGGCGGGGGCAAAGCCCGTCCGCAGGGGAGCGAACCTGGGCGCCATCAAGCGGTCCTCCCCGAGCATCGGCGTATGGGTGGCCAAAGGGGAGAGCTACGTGCGTGCGCGCACCGGCCTGCTCGCCCCCGACGCCATCGGCTCCAACCAAACCGCCATCATCCGCGTCAAGATCCAAATCCCCCGCGACCGCGGCGTGCACTCCCTCAAGATCGGGAATGTGTCCTACGCCATCACCACGGAAGGGCGGCGCTTGCCGGCCGCGACGCGCGGGAACACGGCTCCGCAGCAGACCTCGACAACGCGCACGGGGCCCGTCCGCCCCACGCGCTCCAGCAGCAGTTCCGTGGTGGGGACCGATTATCCCGTGCCACAACAACCACAAACACAAACACCCCCCTCTCCCCTCGGGGGAGGAGCCGGGGGTGGGGGTGACTTCATCCGCATCCGTTTGACCGACAAGCGCGAGACCCCCTTGGACACCATGACCGTGGAGTTCCCGGGCGTGGGCCTCGTGAACGGCGCCTCCGTGAACGGCGGCGTAATCACGCTCACGAAGAACGGGGAGAGCTGCACTGCTTCCCGCTACGGCTCAGCTATCACCTCGGGCGTGGTGCGCCTGGACCTGCAAGGCGGCATCCACACCGTGACGAGCATGGCCAAGGCGCAGAACCGCTACCGCGGCGTGCTGGAGTGCCGCGTGGTGGACGGCACCCTCACCTTGATCAACGAGCTGCCGCTGGAGGACTACATGGCGGGGCTTTCGGAGGAGCCGGATACCGAACCCTACGAGAAGCAGAAAGCTTTCGCCGTCGCCGCGCGCACGTACGCCGCGTACTACATGGATGCCGCGCACCGCAAATTCCCCGGCAAACCCTTCGACGGGTCGGATAGCCCCGCGGAGTTCCAGGTGTACGGCGGCGTCGTGTTCGAGCAGGCCAACCCGCGCTGGGTGCAGGCCGTGCACGAGACCAAGGGGGACGTGCTCATGAAGAACGGCCAGGTGCTCCGCGCGCCGTACTTCTCCTCGGATGACGGCAGGACGCGCTCCCCCGCCGAGGCGGGATGGGCGAGCTTCCCTTTCCCGGAAGTCTTCGCCGGCAAACCCGATCCCTGGTGCAGCGGCATGGAGAACCGCGGCCATGGCGTGGGGATGTCCGGCTGCGGGGCGAGGGGACAAGCGTATGAGGGAAAGAAGTATCTGGAGATTTTGGAGTATTACTATCCGAGTACCACCATAACGAGTATTGCGTATTAAATAGTACGTATTACGTATGAAGTATTACGTATTACGTATGGAAAAATGCGGACTACTCGCATACGTAATACGTACTACGAGATACGATCCCCCACATCCTTCCTCAACTCTTTCAATCCACCCCTGAGCTTCTTCTCCTTCAGCATCTTCTCCTTCGCCTTCTTCGACCTCCGCGCCTTCTGCTTCCGAATTTTGTAGATTTCCTGCTGCAGCGCCGATTCCTTCCCCTTCACCTTCTCCTCCAGCTTGAGGATGAGGAGCTTCCACGCATCGATGCGGTTCAAGTGCTGTTCGCGGAACCGCTGGCTCCGCACCACGATGCCGGACGGATGATGGACCAGCTGCACGGTGCTCTCGGTCTTGTTCACTTTCTGGCCGCCGTGCCCTGAGCCGCGTATGAAGTTCTCCTCCACATCCTCGGGACGGATGTTGAGCTCACGCACTTTCTGTTGGTAGTCCGATGGAAGTTCGATGGAGGAGGGCATACGTTGGAAGGATAGCAGCATTATTCATCCCGTCATCGCGCGGGAATGATCATCCTGCAAATTGTTCGTGTTCGTTGAGGATTGCTTGCACTGTTTTCCGCCTATCCTGCCACCAGGCAAGGAGCGGGGAGGATTCGTTGAGCGATGCCTTCGTTGCCAGAAGCGCACTATCGATCACTTTCATCTCTTTTCGCAGCGCCATCATCAGCACATCTCTCGCCAGGCCGCTCGGATCGCTTTCGTATACCTTCTGTGCCTCCGTCGAACGCTCCGTCGCGCTCGTCACTTTCTCCTCCTCTTTTGTTTCGTCTTGTGTCTCCTCTTCCTGCTCCGGCACGGTACCGCCCAGCCTCTTGATATGCGCCCCAACCTCTGCCCTGAGAGCCTCGTAATCTTGCGGTCCCATGAGCGCAACTATTCCCACCGTTATCTTCTGTAAGGGCAGCCGAAGCATTCCGCTTTCCTCAACCTTTTGAATTTCTTCGGGTGACAAACCTTGCATGAGGTGTTGAGCCTCTTTGGCGGACATCACTTCCCAGGAACTGATCAACCCAGTCATATCAGTGGGATTGATCTTCCCCTGTTGGTACTTATCAATATCTTCGTAAGCTTTGGAGTACCCCTGAATAAGTTCCCGTTTTTCGGCCTCTGTGAGCTCATGGAGGACGGGTGTCTGCTGCTCCGGTGTTGCTTCCGCAGAGACATCGGGAGATACCGCAGCCTCTGTGTTCTTCTCTCCCCACAACCCATTCCACCACGTCCCCAACTTCTCCAGGAACGTCGCCAGTGATTCCCCAATGCCCTTCGATGGAGCTTCGGCGATACCTTGTTCCTTCATCTGTTGGAATTCATCCAGCATCGCTGCTGGGCTCGCGCTCTCGGGACGGGAGGGACGATCCGTCGGCATTCCTTCGCCCGGAGGAGCTGCGAAATGTTCCTTGGCCGGCGCTTGTTCCGGCGCCGGTTGCGGCTCCGGCATCACCACCTGCGCGGGATAATCCGCCGCCCGAACCACGAGATGGATAAAGCGCCGCGTTTCATGCGGGGTGCGCGGCGCCGCTTGATTGAGCATGGAATCGGGGACACCCGCCCGGCGGGCGGCGTCCCGCACCTGCGCATCGAGCGCATGGATCTCCTCCCAATCCCCGGCGGTCCAGCGGGACTTGGTTTCCAACCCGCGCAGTCTGCCGATGGGCATGGAGGGCGCCACGAGCCGCGCGATGGTGCGGAGCGTGCGTTCCGGCGTGGAGTAATCGGGAGACCCGTCGGGACCCACGGGGGCGCCGGGACCCGTGCGGGGAGGGGATTTTTCGCGTAAGGGGATCTCAGCCACGCGATGCGGGGGCGCCTCGGTGGAAACGAGCCTCCAGTTGCCGCCGCCTTCGTACGTCTGGATGTAACGGAACCCGTCTTTGGCCCCCGGATGTGACTCCTTCTCGAACCGCGTGCGCGTCTGCCCCACGCGATAACCGAATGCGTCGGGGACGGCGGAGACCGGCACGGGTTGCGCATCGGCCGCCGCCATCACCGGAGCCGCGACAACGTCCGAAGCCGCCGGTATGGCAACCGCCTCGGGTGGAGCGGATAGCGGGGACGGGGGAACATCGAAGGCGGAATGCGCAGCCTCCGGCAAGGGGGCCGTTGCAGGCTGCGGCGGCGTGATGCCGCACTGTTCCTCATACTTCGCCAACATCACATCAACCCGGTCGAGGATCGCTTGCTCCCTTGCACGATACTCTTCGAGTGTCGCCCACACCGCGCCGGAACCGTCGGGAACAACGGATGCCTCAAGGTCCCGCGTGTCGCTCTTATACGCGTCGCTGCTCGCCTCGTACGCCGCTTTCAGTTCACGCGCGAGGTCGTACCTCTGCAGCAGTTCCTTTGCGATGGGATGCAACTCTTCTTTCTTCTCGCGGGCAACGAGGAGGGTGTGTATCACGTGATCCGGATCTTTTTGAAAACGCGGCTCCGCCTGCAGGAGTTCCTCCTTCTTCCCTCGGATTTGCTGCTTGAGCGTCTCCGTGATCGCCCTGCGCCTCGCATCCAGCGCCGCCGCCCTCCGTTGCACCTCCCCCTGCGGAAGTCTCGCCTTTTTCTCCTTGCCCTCGGCCTTCTCCGGTTTCACGGACGTCTCCGGAGCAGCCGGTTTGTGCGGGATTTCAGGAGACATGGGGGGGAGGGGAAAGCTGCGCTTCCATGTTTTTCATCTCTTGTTCGCGTTCCGCATGCTCCTCCCCCTCGCGCCCCAGCCGGGCCATCGCATGTTCCACGCGCACCACCACCCGTTCCGCATGCTCCAAAAAATCCCCGCGCTCCTCCTCCGTTTGCCGCAATTCCCTGTCCATCTCCTGCAGATGCCGCAGGAACTCCAGGCGGTCCGCATCGGAGAGGACTTTGGCCACCGCAAGCGAACGCTGCCGCTGCGCATCGGGGACAAAGAGGCACTCCAGCAAGCCCGTGGAGAATTGCGTAAAATCCATGTGTGTGTTCTATTTAATTATACAATATTTTAAGGTTTTTCTCAACTCGTACCTTTGGGCTTCCTGATGCGCTTTTCTTCTAGCCCATTCTCAAAATTCCTGCTTCCCGGGAATAGAGAAGAATTGTGCTGTTTCAGAAGGGCGCTGGAAGGCTCCGATGAAACCGAAGGGAGCGGCATGCTGCCCATCGGTTTCCTCGGTTTCTTCGGTTTCTTCGGTTTCCTCGGTTTCCTCGGTCACTTCACCGCCTTCAACAACTTCTCCACCCTGTCACACACCTCCCACTTCACGCCCAGGTCTTCCCTCCCCATGTGACCGTACGTGGCGAGCTTGCGGTACTGCGGCTTGAGGAGGTCGAGGTCGCGGATGATGGCCGCGGGGCGCAGGTCGAACACTTGGCCGATGGCCTTCTCCAGCTTGCGGTCGCTGACCTTCCCTGTACCGAAAGTTTCGACGTGGATGGAGACCGGCGCCGCGATGCCGATGGCGTACGCCACCTGCACTTCGCACTTGCGCGCCAGCTTGGCCTTGACCACGTGCTTCGCGATCCAGCGCGCCGCGTAGGCGGCGGAGCGATCCACCTTGCTCGGATCCTTGCCGGAGAAGGCGCCTCCCCCGTGCCGGCTGTACCCGCCGTAGGTGTCCACGATGATCTTGCGTCCCGTGAGCCCGCAGTCCCCGGGGGGGCCGCCGATGACGAAGCGGCCCGTGGGGTTGATGTGAACCTTGGTCTTCTTGTCCATCAGGTCGCCGCACACGGGCTCAATGACGTGCTTGCGGATGTCCTTGCAGATCTGCTTGTGGCTCACGTCCTCCGCATGTTGGGTGGAGACCACGATGCACTCGATCCTCTCGGGGCGGCCGTCATCGCCGTACTGGACCGTGACCTGGCTCTTGCCGTCCGGGCGCAGATACTTCAAACCGTTGCGCTTGCGGACTTGCGCCAGCTTCTTGGTGAGCTTGTGCGCGAGCGAGATGGGCAGCGGCATGAGCTCCTTCGTCTCGTCGCACGCGAACCCGAACATCAGGCCTTGGTCGCCCGCGCCCTGCTCATGCTCCTTGTTCTTGTCGCAGTCCACGCCCATCTGGATGTCCGAGCTCTGCTCGCCCACGGAGACGATGACGGCGCACGCCTTGTGGTCGAAACCGTAGACGGCGTCGTCGTAGCCGATCTCCTCGATGGTCTTGCGCGCGATTTCCGCGATGGGAATGTACCCCTTGGTGCGCATCTCGCCCGCCACGACCACGAGGCCGGTGGTGGCAAGGCACTCGCACGCCACGTGCGCCTGGGGGTCCTTGCGGATGGCGTCGTCCAGGATGGCGTCGCTGATCTGGTCGCAGAGCTTGTCCGGGTGACCCTCGGTCACCGATTCCGACGTAATGTAGTGAGACATACAATGATGGAGAAAGAAAACAGGAAGCGAAGGGTAACCGCGCAACATGTTGCGCGGACGCGGCCGCAGGCCGCGAGAAGGAAGAGAAACAGGTCTGAAGGTAGGAGGCAAAGGCCGACGTAACCTGTTGCGCAGTCGCGGCCGAAGGCCGCAGAAAGGGAAAGAACAAGGACCAGACACCGCTTACAGAACCCGCCTCCCCGTGGAAGAGGAAGCGTAGAGCTGATGCTATCTTCCCCCTTCCGGGGCTGGAGTTGCCACCTTTTTCACGCTGTGAACGGTTGGCGGATGCGTCAACGGGCCAGTTCCCTCTGCATCTCTCTGGATAGGCGGTGATGTAAGAGGATCCTAGCATCATTTTTTGGGGGTGCAAGGGGCGGTTGTCACCCTCTTTTCGGCTAAGGGAAAAGGCAGCGAACGGCTGCATTCCTACGTTCTTGACCGCCTCCGCATCCAAGAGAACAATGCCCTCCTATGCCCAACACCCCTCGTTCATCCCACGAAGAAGATATCCTGGCAGCCATTGCACTGGGCAGCGACGACCTCGATTGCCCGGATTTTCCGCTGTTCGCCCTGGATTCCGGTATCGATGGACAGCAAATCACGGACGGCATGACGATCGATTATCACCTTCACCTTGTCAGTGAACGCTTGCAAGAATTGTCGGATCCGCATGCCACCCTGCAGCAAGCGGACCTTGCGTACATGGATGAGCATATCCGCGTGCTGCAGAACGAGCTGGCGAAGGATGGGAAGATTCTTTTAAGCGGTCCATGTGAGCAAGTGGGATCGCCGGATCAAAAACAACGCCTTCGGGCTATTCTTGATCGTCGCGATGTGATCGCAGAACAGCTGGAGCGCTGCCTCCATTGCCCGCATCGGGAAGGCCATCAGGAATGACATCAGCGGAACGAAAGTTCGAACGTATTGCCGCTCCTCTTTCCGTCCTTCTTCCTTAGGCCTTCGTGCTTCGTGCTCTACAATGGGGGAGCATGCTCGCCGTCACGCATCCCTTCTCCCTCATCCTCTTCGGCGCCTCGGGGAACCTGGCCAAGCTCAAGCTGTACCCCTCGCTCTTCACGCTCGCGCTGCGCAAGAGGCTGCCGAAGGAATACGCGATCGTGGGGTACGCGCGGACGGCGATGGAGAGCGCCTCCTTCCGGACGATGGTAGGGGAATCCATCGTGCGCGACATGCCGGAGGTGAAGGAGGAAGCCGTGCGGGAGTTCCTCACCCACTGCCACTACGTCGCGGGGCAGTACGACGGCGAGGAGGATATGCGGAAGCTCCGGGGAACGCTCACGGAATTGGAGGAGGGTTGGCAAGCCCCCGTGCGCCTTGCGTACCTCTCTGTACCGCCGCAGGTGATTCCCGCCATCGCCCGAAACCTGTGCGCCGCGGAAATTCCCACGCCGGGGAAGTTCCGCTGCATCGTGGAGAAGCCTGTGGGGCATGACCGCGAGAGCTTTGAGGAAATCGAGAAGCTCCTCACCCGCTGCTTCCCGGCCGATGACGTGTACTTCCTGGACCACTACCTGGGGAAGGAGGCCGTGCGCAACATCTACTACCTGCGCTACGCCAACCCCCTCCTCGAGCGCCTCTTCAAGAACATGCTCATCAAGTTCGTGGAGGTGACGGCGTCGGAGACGCTGGGCATCGAAGGGCGTGCGGGATACTTCGAACACACGGGCGCCTTTCGCGATATGTTCCAAAGCCACCTGCTGGAGATGTGCTCGCTCCTCACCATGTCGCTGCACGAGAGCGACGCGGAGATCCCTTCCGTCCGCCTCCAAGCGCTGCGGGAGCTGTACCTCCCACCCGCGAAGAAGCTGGAGGACATCGCGCTGCAGGGGCAGTACGCGGCGGGATCCATCGGCGAAGAGCGCGCCAAAGGGTACCGGGAGGAGGAAGGGGCGGACCCGCAATCCCGCACGAACACGTACGCGGCGGTCAAGCTCCTCAGCCGCGATCCGCGCTGGCAGGGAGTGCCGTTCTACGTGCGCTCGGGGAAGAGGCTCCGCAAGAAGGAGACGCGCATCTCCCTGGTGTTCCGGGGGCATCAGGAGTCGGGGGAGGGCGGACGGCCCCGCGGGGACCGCGCCGCGCCGCGGGGGGAGGCGCCCAACCGCTTGGACATCATCGCGCAGGGGGAGGCGGGCATGCGCATCCACCTGCAGACCAAGGTGGGCGGCTCCGACGTGAGCTTCCGTCCACTCGTCTTGACGGACCCTCTCGTGTGCACGGGCGATTGCCTCCCCGAGTACGGCCTCCTCTTGCTGGAAGCCATCAACGGCATCAAGACCTGGTTCCTCTCGCCGGAGGAGATCCGCGCCGCCTGGCAGCTCACCGATCCTCTGCAATCACATTTTGACCATCCGGACACGCCGCTGTACTTCTACCCTGCCGGTTCCCACGGCCCCGTGGAAGCGGATGCGTGGATAGGGAAGGATGGGGTGGGGTGGCTGTGAAAGGCTCGGCGTTTTTTCCGTGTATCGATCCTTTGGGAAGGATGCCGTGATTCCGACGATGCCGAGAAAATGCGGCTTTTCTTCGCTCTACGCTCCTGGAAAACATTCCTCGGAATCCTCGGCAACGTCGGAATCCTCCCACCCTATCCCATCAGTGACATCCGGGTTTCCCCGTGCTACCATCCTCCGTCCCTATGCAATGCGAACTCCTGGAAGCAGAGACGCACGACAAGTTCGTCAAGCAGGCCGCCGATGTGCTGGAAAAGCAGATCGGAAGCGTGCTCGCCAAGGCGGGCCGCTGTGTCATGGGCCTCTCCGGAGGGAAGACGCCCCTCCCCGTGTACGCCGCCCTCGCGGAGCGCCCGCTGGAATGGCAGAACGTGTGGGTGTTCTTGGTGGATGAGCGGTACGTCTCCCCCGACCGCGAGGAGAGCAATCGGCGCGCCATCGAGGAATCGCTCCTCAAGAAGGTGGGGCACCCCACGGAGCAATTCCTGGCGCCCGACACGTGGAAGGCGCTCCCGGAGTGCGTGAACGGGTACGAGAACGCGCTCAAGGAGCTCTTCGCCAAAGGCCAGCCCGACATCATCACACTGGGGATGGGGGAGGACGGCCACATCGCTTCGCTCTTCCCGCCGCTTCCGCCGGAAGCCTTCGAACCCTCGCGGCTCGCCATCGCCACGCACAACGGGAACGACGCCGTCCCCGACCGCATCAGCGTGACCATCCCCGTGCTCACGAGCGCGGCCATGCCCCTCTTCCTGTTGGAGGGAAGATTGAAGAAGCGCACGTGGGCCAAGGTGCTGGAGAGCGGCCTGAACACGCGCGAATGGCCGGCGCACGCCGTAATGGCCACGGAGAGGGCGGTGGTGGTTGCGGGGTGGGCCTCGGCAGAGGAAGGAACATGACACTCATCGTTCCCTCCGCCCACGCGCGTTGATGCCTTTAGTATGCTGCGTGACGCGGCCGCCTTCCACGCATACCAGATCAACACGATACCCGCCCTGGTAATCCTCCTGCGCCACCCACCGCCGCGCCGCGCGAAGCATGTTTTGGCGCTTGCGATAATGCGCCCCGAGCCGCGCGGGGAATACGTCACTCGGCTCCCGGCGCGTCTTCACCTCCACGAAGACGAGGACATCATCCACCGGTTCTCGGGCAATGAGATCAATCTCATCCCTGCGCCCCACACGGACATTCCGGGCTTGGATGTCCCAGCCGAGACAGTGGAGGTGGTGTTCCACAATGTCTTCGCCCTCGCGCCCGAGGAGGAGGTGGGAGGCCGATGAAGGAGGGGAAGAAGGTTCCATACGAGAGGGAATCCGAAGAAACCAAGGAAACCGAAGGCTTACGTAACAAGAGAAGATCGGAGACGGGTGAGGAGAAAACTCACACGTTGAATATGATTATCTTCTGCCGTGAATTGTTCCGGGGATAGGTAGCACAAGTCACGTGCAAGCCTGCATTGATAATGGAGCTCCTCAAGCGAGCAATGGGAAGTTTCGTAATAATGCGCTTTCTCTTTCCATGATCGCTTGCCATTCCCTTCGGCGATATTCATTGGAACGCTATAGCTCGACCGTCGCATCTGACTGGTGAGACCGAACCGCTCGTCCGGAGGAAATGATTTCGTGCATTTGTAGATAGAAAGACAGAGTTTATGTGCTTCCTGCCAAGCGATGATGTTCTCAAAGGGGCGCTTGTGACTCATGCCATAACCCTATTCCCCTTCGGTTTCTTCGGATGCCTCGGTTTCTTCGGTTTCTTTGACCCCTTCTGAATATAGCCCTTCCCCAAGCCATCAAAGACGTTCTACATCCCCATGGAACGCATGGCATGCGATGAAAGTTACATCCTAAAGGTGTACGTTCGTCTACCTCTTTTCACTTGCCAGAAGATAGGTGGACGAAAGTACACTGCACGGCAGCAGCCTCCTGTACTCCCACTGCATATGCTCACCTCCCTCACGTCCTTCGCCAACGTCGGTCTCCATTGCGGACGCATCACCGTGGAAGTGGGAGTGGCACGCGGCGAGGACTCCTGCTTCTTCATTGTGGGTCTGGGGGATACCGCGGTACAGGAGAGCAAGCAGAGGGTACGCATGGCCTTGCGCTCCAGCGGCGAGCGGATTCCCGGCGGCTGCGTGATCTCCGTGAACCTTGCGCCCGGCGACCTGCGCAAGATCGGCCCGCGCTACGATCTCCCCATCGCCATCGGTCTTCTCCTTTCCCTCGAACTGCTCTCCCTCGACGAAGAACGCCTGCGGACGATGGCCTTCCTGGGAGAACTGGCCTTCGACGGAAGCCTGCGGCATGTTTCGGGCGTGTTGCCGGCGGCCATCGCCTGCCGCAAGCGCGGCATACGCACGCTCGTGGTGCCGTCCGTGAACGCGCCGGAAGCGGCTCTCATTCCCGACATTGAAGTGATTGGGGCGAAGAGTCTCCCTGAGCTCCTCGCAATCCTGAAAGGGGAACAAGATCCCCCGCGCGTGGATCCGCCGGCAAGCGGCGCCCGTACCGGGAAACAAGAGGAGAACGCCATTGATTTTCGGGATATCCGCGGGCAGGAACAGGCGAAACGCGCTATGGAGATTGCCGCAGCGGGAGGCCATAATATCCTGCTCTGCGGTGCGCCGGGCTCGGGCAAGACGCTCCTCGCCCGCGCCTTCCGGGGCATTTTGCCGCCGCTCTCACAGGAGGAATCCATCGAAGTGATGCAAATCTATTCGGTGGCGAACCTTCTTCCCCAGGGTTCTCCGCTTCTCACTTGCCGTCCTTTTCGCACGGTCCACCATACCGCCAGCGGTGTGAGCATTGTGGGGGGAGGGCAAATACCGAAGCCGGGTGAAATCTCGCTGGCCCACCGCGGCGTGCTCTTTTTGGATGAACTCGCGGAATTCCCCGCGCAGGTGCTGGAGGTGCTTCGCCAGCCCCTCGAAGACCGCACCATTAC
This sequence comes from Candidatus Peribacteraceae bacterium, assembly GCA_041661065.1. Classification (NCBI taxonomy): domain Bacteria; phylum Candidatus Peregrinibacteriota; class Candidatus Peribacteria; order Candidatus Peribacterales; species Candidatus Peribacteraceae bacterium. The sequence goes on along the minus strand of JBAZVD010000001.1, from coordinate 1,209,358 downwards.
CATCACCCGCGCACAGGGAAGCGTCACATTCCCGGCAGACTTCATTATGGTGGCAGCCATGAATCCGCCGGAGAGCGGCGGCGGCAGTGCCCTCAAGATCCAGCGCCGCATTTCCGTCCCACTCCTCGACCGCATCGACCTCAAGATCGACGTGCGTGCCGTGCCTATTGAAGACTTGGGGAAGCGAGCATCGCAGAATGGCAGAAGCTCCGGCGAGATATGTGCATGTGTCGCGGCGGCCCGGGAGCGGCAGCGCGTGCGGTTCAAGGGGCTCTCCATTTCCACGAATAAGGAGATGAGCGTGCGGCACATTGATGAGTTGTGCCCGCTGGACGCCCCGTCGCAGAAGCTGCTCAACCAAGCGACCCAGCGCCTGGGCCTCTCCGCGCGCGCCTACCACCGCACCATCAAGGTGGCCCGCACCATTGCGGACTTGGCGGGAGAGAGGGATATCGCTGCGCCCCATGTGGCAGAGGCTTTGCAGTACAGACAAGCGAATGACTCCTAGAATTTGGTCATTGGATATTGGTTCTTGGTCATTTACAATCCCTTCGATGCACTTCGCCGACTCCCTCACGCGCGCCACGAAGGAGAAATCCCCCGTGTGCGTCGGTCTCGACCCGCAATTGGCCAAGCTCCCCGCGAGCCTCCCCAAGACGCCCGAGGGCGTGCTCGCGTTCTGCAAGGGTATTGTGGACGCCACGAAGGACGTGGCTGCGGCGGTGAAGCCGCAGATGGCGTACTTCGAAGTGCTCGGCTGGCAGGGGATGAAGGTGTTCTGGGAGACGTGCGCGTACGCCAAGGGGCAGGGGATGGTGGTCATCGCGGACGGCAAGCGGAACGACATCGGCTCCACGTGCGAGGCGTACGCGGATGCGTACCTCAGCGCGGGCTCACCCATCGACGCCCTCACGGTGACACCCTTCATGGGATCCGATGGAATCAACCCGTTCATCAAGCGATGCACCGAAAACGAAAAAGGGATTTTCGTGCAGGTGAAGAACAGCAACCCAAGCTCCGGGGAAATTCAGGATCTACCCGTAGGAGACGAAGTGGTTCACGAGCATATCGCTCAACTTGTAGAAAGTTGGGGGATGCGCCACTTGGGAAAAGAGACGAACCTCTCATGTGTAGGCGCCGTTGTCGGAGCGACTTATCCCGAAGAAGTGAAATACCTCCGCACCCTCATGCCGCATATCCCTTTCTTGATTCCGGGATATGGTGCCCAAGGCGGGGGAGCAGCGGACGTGCTTCATGGCTTCGTGCCAGACGGCACGGGAGCCATCGTCAATGCAGCCCGCTCCATCATCTTCGCTTCGAACAAGGACGACTGGCGGGAGGCGGCGAAAGCCTCAGCGGAAAAGATGGCGGGGGAGATTGGCGGTGCACTGCGTAAGTGAAACTAAGGGTTCTCGTGAGAGATGCCGAGGTTTCCGAGGATTCCGACGAGTGTTGTGAAACACTCCGAACATGGATGAAGCGATGTTCCTCGGAATCCTCGGACTCATCGGAATCATCAGCTTTACCCCTGCCACTTCGTCCCCGTCGCAATGGGGGTGCCGAGCTCCGTCCACGTGAAGCGTCCCACGCTGTCGGTCCAATGGATGGAGCCGCCTTCGCCTACGGTGCCCGATTTCTGGAGTTGCACCTGGAGGAAGGGATACTGCGCGCCCTGGTCCACCGCCACGTCGCCGAAGAGCCGCAGGGAACGCGGGGTTGCGCTCAGGGTCCCCATTTCCGCGGGTAGGAGGAGACAGCTCACCGTCCCGTCGGAAACGGAGCAGGGGAGGGTCTCCCCGCCTTCGGCCGCCTGGATCTGCCAATTGGACACGGCGATGGTGGTGCTCTTATTCACCGTGAACTCGATGTTCTGGATGCGAGGGGAGATGGTGGCCACGCCCGAGCCAGCGAACGAGAATTCCGCCAACAGTTGACGGGATCCCACTTGCAGCACGCCTTGCGAGGGGAGCATGTTCATCACCGATGTGACGCGCGCCATGGTGGTCTGGTGCTTGGGGAATGCGAAGGTCTGCGGCGCCGAACCGAAGGAATTGTGGCTCCAGGTCCCCTCCGCCACGATGGTGAACGTATCCACTTGCACCAGCTGCTCGGAAACACCGCCGGAATCCTTCGCCTTGAGGAGCACGCGCACCGCAAGCGTGCGCTCCGTGTTCTTCGGCAGCTCGTACGCCCCGCTCGCCGTGAACGTCCCCGTCCAGGTGAGGTCGTTCTCATCCAAGTAGTCCAGAATGAGCAGCCCCACGCGCACGCCGTCGCGGTCCAGCACCTCCATGCTGCTGATGGAACTGATTTTCGTCTTCAATTTTACCGTCACGCTGCGGATGAGCGCGGGTTCCAGCGTGGAATTGAAGGTTGCGCTCGCGATGGGCTCGCTCCAGCTCCCCACCTGGAGAAAGTGGCTCTTTGCGGGGAGGTCGATGGCGTAACTACTGCTGGAAGAGGAGGAAACGGACGATGCCGAGGATGCCGATGCAACCGATGAGGAAACGGAAGAAGAACTGCTGGAAACGGATGAACCGGACGTCCCGCTGCTCGTGCTCGACGAAGACGTCGCCGACGAGGACGAGAGCGTCTTCCCTTGCTCGGCGGCGCGGTACTGCGCCAGCTCGCCGCGCGCTTCAGCCGCGAATGCGGCCGTGAGGCGCGCCATCTGGCCGCGCGTGAGGGGAGTATCCATGGTGATGCTCACCGGCAACAGCGTGCCGTGTTCTTGCGCGGCGCGGACGAAGGGGGCGTACCACGTGTCGGAGGATTGCGCCGTGAGCGTGTAGCGGAAGAGTTTGCTCAGCATCTTGAGCGCTTCCGCGTAGTTCACGGCGCGCTCGGGATGGAACTTGCCGTCGGGGTTCCCCTGCACGATGCCCGAGGCCTTCGCCCCGCACACGTACGTCGCGAACCACTCCGCCACCGGCACGTCCGGAAAACATCCCCCTTCCCCTTCACCGGTGGAGGTGGGGGCGCTGAGGATGGCGATTTTGAGGAATTCCGCCCGGTTCAACGAGCGCTTCGCGGCAAAGGTGCCGTCCGGGTTCCCTTTCACCACGCCCAAGTTCGTGAGCACGCTGATCGCCACAGCTTCCGGTTTGGAGAACGGCGCATCCGTGTACTGCGTACTCCTGTCCGTATAATCCAACGCGAGGGCGGTGAGGGGGAGCAGGATGGCGGCGGCGATGAAGAACGTGCGGCGCATAACCGGGAGGGGAACGGGATATCCCCCGCTCAGGGGGGTACGAGCAAAGTATTGTACCGCACGCGGACCCAAGGTGAACTTGCGGCGGCGCCAGGGGGTTGTGTGGTTCTCCTCACTCGCTGTGCTCTTCCTGTTCCTTCCTTTTCAATTTGGGCTTCCTTGCCCCTTCCTCATGAGGGATGGTCGATTGCATGCGTCGGGCTGCCGACCCCTTGCGCCGCGCATGGCTTTTGGGGGACCGACGCGCCACCTGCTCCAGGCTCTGGCGCAACCGCAGCAACACATCCTTCATGCGGGTCATCTCCAACTCTTCCGCTTGCACGGCCGGCACTTGCCCCCGCACCTTGTCCATGAGCACCCCCCGCAGCTCCTCCGTGTACCGGTCCCGGTAGTCCTGCGGACGGAACGGGTCGGAGAGGATGCCGATGAACTGCAGCGTCGCCTCCATCTCCTCCCCGTCCGCCGCGCGCTCCGGGGGAAAGCGGAGGTCATCCGTCCCGCGCAACTCCGAATGGAAGCGCAATTGGTATGCCATGAGCGCCCGCCCCTCGGGCATCACCGCCGCCAGGTGTTCCTTCCCGCGCAGCACGAAGGTGGCGAGCGCCGCCTTGCCGGAGCGCCGGAGAGCTTCCCGCAGGAGCGCGTACAGACGCTCCGCCCCCCGTTCCGGTTCCAGGAAGTACGGCTTCTCATAGTACGCGGGACCGATCTCTTCCGCGTCGCAGAAGCCGACGACGGAGAGGGAGCGCGTTTGCACCGCCCGTACGCGCCGGAAATCCTCTTCCTCCAGCACCACGTACTTCCCCCTGCGGTATTGGTAGCCGCGCACCACCTCCCCGAAGGGCACTTCGTGGTCTTCTTCCGCGCAGACGCGAATGCTGCGGACGGGTGAAAGGTCTTTCTGGTGCAGGAGCTCAAAAGTCAGACCGCCCCTCTCTTCCGAGGCGGAGAAGAGTTTGACGGGAATGTTCACGAGGCCGAAGGAGAGGGTGCCGGTCCAGACAGCGCGCATGGGGACGGGAGGGAATATCGAGACACCATCTGTGACGGTCATGGGACACGGAAACTGTCAGGGGACGGCTCCCTTCCATGACAGAAAAAACCCCTGCCCGTCCGAGTCACTTGTCGATTCTTCCTTGCGGAAGGTGTCGAGGTTGAAGACGAGCGATGGGGTTGCAAATACCGTGACGAGAGACCTCCGAAATCCTTACAGGAAGACCTTGTGGAAATATCCGGAAGGATGAGGAATTGCTTTTGGGCTGAAAGAAAGGGGTCTCCGGGGCGTCACCATGACCGTATGGAACGCCGGACGACACTCCTGGTGACGGGCATCGCCATCGCCGTGTATGCGGGCTTGTGGGGGATCCTCACGCTCGCCTTGATATGGTGATGGGAAAGGGGATCGTGTATGGACATTGTCTATACAAACGCATCACACCAAGACCGTCCAGAGGAGGACTGCCAAGAGGATGCGATAGATGCCGAACAGCGTGAAGGAGCGCCGCTGAACGAAACGGAGCAGCCAGAGGATGCTCAGCAGCGCCACGACGAAGGATGTAAGGAACCCCGCCGCGAGGAGGCCGAACTCGCGTCCGGAAAAGGAGGGCGCCGTTTGGAGGAGGTCGAGACCCGCGGCTGCGGCCATGGTGGGAACAGCGAGGAGGAACGAGAACTCCACGATCGTCTTCCGGCGGATGCCCAGGAGCAGCCCGCCCACGATGGTGGCCGCGGCGCGGGAGACGCCGGGGACGAAGGCGAGGGACTGGCAGAGGCCGATAGTGAACGCCTGCCGGAAGGAAATGGCACCCGGGTCCTCCACCGCATTGCCCTTCTCGCGATGGAAGTACTCGAAGAGGATGAGCGCGATGCCTCCGAGGAGGAGCGCCCACAGGACCACGGGGATGCTTTCCATCAGGTTCTGCTTGATGACGCGGTAGAAGAGCGCCCCCAGCACCGCCGTCGGCGCGAAAGCGACGATCACGCGGAGCCACACGTCGAAGCGGCGGAGCAGCGAGCGCGCGTAGAGGACGACCACCGCCAGGATGGCACCGAGCTGGATGGCGATGTCGAAGGTCTTCTGGAATTCGGTCTGTTCCAGGCGGAGGAGGTGGGACGTGAGAATGAGGTGCGCGGTGGAAGAGACGGGGAGGAATTCCGTCACCCCTTCCACGATGCCCAGGACGACTGCATGGAGGAACGTCATGGGAGCATTGTGTCATGCCGTTCCCGGTCGCGCTACCAACGCCGCGGCCACCGCTCCATCAATCCAAGCCGTGAACCGTAGATCCTCGCGATATTTTCGATGCGGCTGACGGGTTCGGGCAACGGAGCGGAGGGCGATGACGCCATGGCCGCCCGGTGAAACTTCTCCAGCAAGACTGCGAGTGCGTCACCGCACCGCGGATCTTGTACCTCCTGTTGTGTGGCGCCTCTCTCTTCTTCCGCCGACTCCCCCCCGAAGAGGGGATGCAGGGCAAGGGTGGACATCCGCGCTATTCTCCTCGTCCTATTTCCGCCGTCAATTGCCTAAAATGCCTCAAATTGACGAACGGGCAGTGAATGGAAATAAATCCGGAAGATAGGGATGCCGACGATTCTTGACATTCCTATACTGTCTACGTTCCTTGTTTTTGTCGGCTCGATCACGACTATCGGAAAGGAGAATGTTCCATGGGTTTGTCACAGGTCCTCTGTGTCCTGTTCCATAGATGGGACATCATTGATGCAGAAAGAAAAATGCGCACATGCAGACGGTGCGGAAAGCAGGAACGGCAATGCCGTGAGTGCAAGGGAGAGGGAGGCTCCGTCACGTCGTGCTCGGCGTGCGGAGGAAGTGGATCAGGGATGACGGAGTGCCATGCATGCCATGGCAGTACGCCGAACGGTATAGGCGCATCGGTGGGGTGCGACGTCTGCTACGACTCCAATGAAGTGCGCAGCAACTGCGGCGCATGCCATGGGTCTGGAAGATCCTGGGAGCCTTGTCCGTGCTGCAAAGGGAAAAGATGGATACAGAGAGTGCACTGATCCATCACATCAAGAGACAAAAGCGGGATAGCCAGCCAACAAGGTTCCACCCCGAGCAACAAGTTGCTCGGGGGTTTTTCGGGATCCCGACGGGAGTACGCCCGGCGCCATCATTGACCATGCGCACGCATCGGGTAGAATCATTGCGGTGCGATATTCCTTCACTATGAAGCGGGCTCCCTACGCATCCCTCCCGAAGAGGCGGACCCGCTGACGTACGTGATTGCTCCCACGCAGCTCCCTCTCCGGAAGGGGGCGATTTTTGTAGTTCCTTCACAGTATCCCATTCCTGCAGCCGGGTGGCGTGCCGATGCTCCTGCGTCCGTACTCCTCCCTGTTGGGAGCAGCGTACAACACTTTTTTCGAAAGGAACGACTATGCCTTCTCTCAAGAACCTCGGAAACCCGAAGCGCATGTTCTGCGTTCCCCCTCCTCCTCCGTTCACGATGGAACAGAAACTCGTGGTATGGATCGGGTTCCATGTCCCCCTTCCGCGCACGCAGCGGGGCCCGTGGACGTACGGGCCATGGCTCGTCCGTCTGCCCAGGGCGCTTCGCCGCACATGGGAGCTCATGGAGACGCAAGTGTGGATTTGGGCGAATGGTGAAGTCACCCTTCGCAAGAACAACGGGAGCGACCGCGTCATCGGGCGCATCCCGAAAATCAACCTCTACGATCCAACGCTGCCCCGCGCATAGGGAACGAGGCTGCGCACCGTGACACACTCCGTGCCACACCGTGCAGCCTCTTTTTCAGTTCCCATCGAAGCCCGCGGCTTATCGGGAGGTTTCACCCCGCGAAACGGAATGGTGATTTTGGCCAGAACCGAACGCGCAGCATCATTCCGCAGATGATGTGTCGACACCCCCCTTCTCCAATTCGTTACGCATAATTATTTGTTCAACTATTGCTCCACGGAAACGATACGCGATGTCAGTTATCGGACTGCCCTTTCCCTCTTCTCCATGTCCCACATGGAGATCATATGCTTTGACAAACTCTTCCCAGGCAATTTCGTACTCTTCGTTATGCATACCTCCACTCTATATCGCAGGAAAGAATGAAAATCAATACTCCGTATCGCAGCGGACAGCCCTCGCCCCCATCCAAAGTGGTGACCCAAGCCCCACTTCGCTCCGCTCATTGTCATTCGACTCGCTCAAAAGAAAGAATGGCCCGAGGCCGCAGCCAAGGACCATGAGCGAGCGTAGCGAGTCGAATGGTGTCCCTGGCAGGAATCGAACCTGCATTTATCCCTTAGGAGAGGATCGTTCTATCCGTTGAACTACAGGGACGAAAGAAGTGCTGCGTTGAACAACGAGGCTCCGGGGAAAGTATCCCGCATTTTGCAGCCCGTATCCAGCATGAATGGACCCAAACGCAAAAGGTTCGGTAAAACGGAATACGCACTGCCGCGGCCGGGAACAGCCGCTACTTCCGGAGGACCACCACCTCCCTGCCTTCGGCGGGCAGGGTGCTCTTCATCTTGTACTCGGACATCGTGGATTCCGGTTTGACGCCCACCAGCTTGGCGATGGCGGCGTACGCCTCCTTGTCGTTCGTGGGGATGAGGACGAGGATGCGCGGGTCGAACTCATCGATGAGCTTCTGCGCCACCTTCTGGGCTTCGGCCGGAATCACCAGCACGTCGATGTCGCCCACCATCTCCAGCTGCTTGTCGGTCCAGTCCTGCAGGGGAGAGGAGAGGAAGCCGAAGCGGATACCCTCGAGTTCCACCACGTAGGAAACCTGCTGCCCTTCGCCGTGCCCGATGCCGCGCATCGACACGCCGGCGGCGTTGTACTCACCCGGCCAGGAAATCACCCCTTCACGGATCTCCTCCTCCGGGTTGGCAAGGAGGGCGAGCACCTCTTTGCCGTCGATCTTCGAAGAATCCGGGAAGACGAGAACGGGACGTTCCGCGCCGCTGATGCGCAGGGAGGAACCGCCGAGGGTGGTGAGGGTGAGGGCCATCAGATGTTCATGGTAGTGAAATTCCGTGAGAGAGCAAAGGGTCTTTTTGAAGGAATCCTCACTCCTTCGCTTCCACCCTCTCAATCCGCGCTCCCAACTTCTCCAGCTTCTCATCCAGCCTGTCGTAGCCGCGCTCGATGTAGCGCACGTCCGTGATGGTCGTTTCGCCGTCGGCGCAGAGCGCAGCCAGCACCATGGCGGCCCCCGCGCGGATGTCGTTGCTCGCCACGATGCGTCCCTTGAGGGGAGTGGGCCCGATGATGAGCGCCTGGTGCGCGTTGAGGATTTCGACGTGCGCCCCCATCTTCTCCAACTCGTAGAGGTAGCCCAGCCGGCCTTCGTACAAGCGTTCGAAGATGCGGCTGACGCCGGATGCCTGCGTGAGGGCGACGCCCAGGGGAGCCTGGAGGTCGGTGGGGAAGCCGGGGAAGATGTTGGTGCGGACGTTCATGGCGCGGCACTGCGACGCCTCGCCGTCCACGGTGAGCACGCCGCCTTCGGGTTTGTACTCCCACACGCACCCGCCGCGCCGCAGCACATCCAGGAACGAGGTGAGGTGGGAATCATCCACGCCCCGCACGGACACCTTGCCCCGCGTCACGAGGCCCGTGAGCGCCAGCGCCCCCGCCTCCAGGTAATCGGGAATCACGTGGTGCGTAACCGGCTGCAGGTCCTTGCGTCCGCAAACGGTGACGGTATGCGTCCCCTTGCCCCGCACCTCCGCCCCCATCTCCGCCACGAAATCTTCCACATCGCGCACGTGCGGCTCCGCGGCGGCCAGCTCGACGGTGGTTATACCGGGGAGGAGGGCGGCGGCGAGGACCACGTTCTCCGTGGCGGTGACGGAGAACTCCGGAAGGATCACCCGCCCGGGGCGCAGCGCCCCCTGCAGATGAAGGACCTCCTCGCTGCTCATGTCCTTGGCGCCCAGCTGGACGAACGCCTCGATATGGGCCCCCACGGGGCGCTTGCCCAGGACACATCCGCCCGGATACGACATTTCCACAACGCCGAACCGCGCCAAGAGGGGGCCGAGCAGCACGATGGAGCCGCGCAGCGTGGAGACGTACTGGGCGGGAATGGGTTTGTTGCGGACCTTGTGGGTGCGGATGCGGAGCGTGCCGTCCGCAAAAGAGGTCTCCGCGCCCAGGAACTCCAGGATCGCGAGCATGGCCAGCGTATCACGCAGTTTGGGGACGTTGGTGAGCACCGTCTCGCCCTCCGCCAAGAGCGCCCCCGCGATCAGGGGAAGAGCGGCGTTCTTGGCGCCGCCCACGCTCACTTCGCCCGAAAGGGGTTTACCCCCCCGTACGTGGTAACTGATTCCCATAGGGGGTTGGAGTATAGCGTTGTTTTGAGGCTCATGCATGGTTCTTGGTTTTCTCGGGAGGAAGCCGAGGAATCCGAAGAGTCCGAGGAATCCGAGGATTGCCATACAGAAGCTCTAAACACCGAATAAGCGATGTTCGTCGGAATTCTCGGACTCCTCGGCTTCCTTACTCCTCCCCTCTCCTCCACACGCTCTCGACAAGCAACAACACCACCCCCACCGTTATACAACTATCCGCCACATTGAAGACGGGGAAACTCCCCACCTGGATGAAATCCGTCACCACGCCGTCGGGGATGCGGTCCACGATGTTCGCCAACGCGCCTCCCGCAATGAGCCCGTACGCCGCCTGCTGGAAACGCGATTGTTTCCCCTTCCAGGCCAGCAGGAAAACAACGAGGAGCGCGGCCGCCGTGAGCGCGGCCTGCAGGAGGGTGGGCAGGCGCACGCCGAACGCGATGCCGGGGTTCACGGAACGCTCGAAACCGACGAAGGAGCCCACGAGAGGAATGCGCGCATGGAGGAAGCCGTTCACGAGGAAGGTCCCCAGGACGCTCAAGAGGAACGCGACGAGGGAGGAGAGGAGAAAGGGGAGCACGCAAGAAGTGTACAGGAAACGGACTTCGGACATCGGACCTCGGAACCATGGCCAAAGATTGCCTCCAAGAAACCCCAAACGAATCCCGAAGTCCGAATGCCGAAGTCCTAAGCCCTACGTCCTCCCCCGCAAAAAGGACAGTAGAGAAGTACCGTTCCAGCTCGTATACTGGACTCCCATGTTCAAGCGCCTGGACCTTCTGCTCCTCGGCATCACGGCGGTGCTCACGCTTTTCGGCCTCGCCATGATCGCCAGCGTGAGCGTGTTCGAGAGCTACCAGCTCACCCTGCACCTCACGCAGACCGGCGCGCTCTCCGCGCCCACCAACTCCTTCTACCTCACCCGCAGCTTCATGCACCTCATCGTGGGAATGGGGGTGATGGGCTTCTTCACGGTGGTTCCCTACCGGTTCTGGGAACGCCATGCGCGCACGCTCTACTTCATGGCCTTGGCGCTGCTGCTGGCGGTGTTCGTGCCGTGGCTGAGCGCGGGATGGGGGACTTCGAGCAGCTGGCTGCGCTTGGGGATGTTCTCCCTGCAGCCTTCGGAACTCTTCAAGCTGGCTTTCATCTTCTACCTGGCGGTGTGGCTGCAGAAGCGGGAGCAGCTCATCGGCACGTTCAAGGAAGGCTTCATCCCCTTCGCCACGCTCCTCGTGGTAAGCACGTTCATCATCGCGCTGGAACCGGACTTCGGCACGTTCCTCATCATCAGCGGGATCGCCACGGTGATGTTCTTCATCGCCGGCGGGAACGTCTTCCACCTCTTCCTTGGCGGCGGCCTGGCGGGAGTGATGGGGTTGCCCGTGATCCTGCAGAAGGAATACATCCGCAACCGCTTCGTCGCCTTCCTCTTCCCCAATGACCCGACCATCACGGAATCCATCGGGTTCCAAATCAAGCAGGCGCTCATCGCCATCGGGAGCGGGGGACTGTTCGGCGTGGGCTACGGCAAGTCCATCCAGAAGTTCGGCTACCTCCCGGAAGTGCAGGCGGACATGATCTTCGCCGCCATGGCCGAGGAACTGGGTTTCCTGCGGCTGCTCATCGTGCTGGGGATGTACGGCATCCTGATCTACCGGGGATTCCGCATCGCGCAGAACGCGCCCGACCGTTTCGGATTTTTGGTGGCGACCGGCATCTCCTCCTGGATCGGCGTGCAGACGGGCATCAACATCGCCGTCAACGTGGGCCTCTTCCCCATCACCGGCCTCACGCTCCCCTTCATCAGCGCCGGCGGCTCTTCGCTCATCTCTCTGCTGGCGGGCGTCGGCATTTTGCTGAACATCTCCATGCATTCCACCGAACATGTGACGGCGCGCGCATCGCGAAAGGAGAGGCACGGCTGGGAATGGAGGTTGTCTCTGAGGTGAGGGAGGAGGTGGTAGGTTGTAGGTGGTAGGTTGTAGAACGGGAATTTTCTCATAGAGAAGATAGTCTTCTACTACCTACCCCCTACCACCTCGTCTCCGATACATCTTCAGCCCAGAACACGCTACGATACTCCCATGCACATCCTCCTCGCCGGCGGCGGCTCCCTGGGGCATCTCGCCCCCTGCGTGGCGGTGGCGCGGGCGCTGAAGGATGCGGCGCCCGAAGCCGCGCTGCACATGGTCTGCGCCCGGCGTGAGGAGGAGAGTGCGTTCCTCCGGCACGAGGGCTTCTCACCAACGGCCATCACGCTTCCGCGGCGCTCGTGGACGTTCCCTGTCGCCTTCCTTAAAGCATTACGGCAAGCAGGTACCATTCTGGATTCCTTCCGTCCCGACGCGGTGTTCTGTAAAGGAGGCGCCGTAAGCGTGCCGGTCGCCCTGGCGGCGAGGCGGAGGAAGATCCCCATCGTCCTCCACGAGTCGGACATGGTAAGCGGCCGTGCGAACCGGATGATCATGCGCTGGGCAACCACAATCTGCACGGGTTTTCCGCATACGCAATACGCCATACGTCATACGCAATACGCAGGCAATCCCATCCGTCCCGAAGTGACGCGTGGGAACAAGGAGGAGGGAAGGAAGATCACCGGCTTGTCGGGGAACAAGCCCGTCCTCCTCGTCATCGGCGGAAGCCAGGGCGCGCGGGCGCTCAACGACATCGTCGCCGCGCATCTCGATGAACTCCTCGTGCACTGCGACGTCATCCACCTCACCGGACCCGGGAAGCACGGGGCGGCGCCGCGCGCGGGATACTGGCAAGCTCCCTTCGCGCATACGGAGCTCCCGCATCTCTACGCGCTCGCGGAGCTTGCGCTCAGCCGCGCGGGAGCAAACGTCGTCACCGAACTGGCTGCCAACAGCATCCCCGCCATCCTTGTTCCCCTCCGCGGCGTGGCGCAGGACCACCAGGAAGCGAACGCCCGTGCCGCGGAACAGAGCGGTGGATGCGTCGTGGTCGAACAGGATGATCTGCCTGCCGCCCTCGTGCCCGCGACTGCCAAATTGCTCGGTGATCGGACACTGCTCGCTGTGATGGGAGAGAAGATGAAGACGTTGTATAGGCAGGACGCGGCGAAGGACATCGCGGCCATCCTCGTCGAAGCGGCGATGAAGACATCTGCGTAAAAAAGATCCTCTCTCCAGACGTATATATACAGTATATACAAATATGTCCTGATGGCTTGCGTGAGCCTCGTTCCTTCAGTAGGCTGCCCCGCGTATGTATAAATTCCTCATCCCGCTTTTTGCGCTGGCTTTTCTACTCGTGAGTTGCACTCCCTCCACACCACCGGCCGATCCGGGCCAACAGAACGGAGAGGGAAGCGTCTCCTCCGCCTCGTCGCTCGATGCGGCGCTGTTCCAGTTTGACGGCACCATCCTCTCCGGCAAGCACACCGTCGTGCTCAAGACGTCGCAGGGGGATATCACCTTGGAACTGGATGCGGACGCCGCCCCCAAGACCGTGACGAACTTCATCACGCTCGCCAAGAACGGCTTCTACGACAACCTCACCTTCCACCGCGTGATTCCGGACTTCATGATCCAAGGAGGCGACCCCAACGGCAACGGCTCCGGCGGACGCAGCATCTTCGGTGAAAAGTTCGAGGATGAGATCAACGCGAACAGCTACGGCCTCGACAAGCGCAAGGTGAAGGACGCCGTGGACGACCCCACCCTCGACCCCGCCATCGCGGACCTCACGCTCAAGCAGCTCTACGAGCAGAAGGGGTACGTGTACAACGACAAGCTCACCTCCATCCCGCTCGTGCGCGGTTCCATCGCCATGGCGAACGCCGGCCCCAACACCAACGGGAGCCAGTTCTTCATCGTGCACGCCGCCGAGACGCCCTGGCTCAACGGCCAGCACACGGTGTTCGGCAAGGTGACGAAGGGCATGGACGTGGTGGACGCCATTACGGCCGTGCCGCGTGACGGGAGTGATGCGCCCCTGGAGCCCGTGACCTTTACGGTGGAAGTTTCCGGCGCCGCTTCCTCGCCGGCCGCCTCCGCCGCCCCGGCGTTATAAGGAGAGAACATCATCGATCTTCCCCGGCGACGCCGTCTGCTGCGCATCCTTCTTCGTGGGAAGGGAAGCGGGATGTCCTGTTCCCTGCTATCCTTTCCCCATGCGAACCAGATTTGCGCCCTCCCCTACAGGCTTCCTCCATGTGGGAGGGCTGCGCACCTGTCTCTTTTCCTGGCTGCTTGCCCGGCAAACGAAGGGGACGTTCCTGCTGCGCATAGAGGACACCGACCAAGAGCGCTCCGTTCCCGGCGCCGTGGAGAATATCCTCCGCGCCCTCCGCTGGGCGGGCTTGGAACCCGACGAAGGCGTGATGATGGCGGAGGGGAAGGTGGTGCAGGAGGGGGAGAAGGGGCCGTACGTGCAGTCCGAGCGGATGGCGCAAGGGCTCTACAAGAAGTATGCCGAGGAGCTCGTGCAAAACGGCCACGCCTATCCCTGCTTCTGCACGTCCGAGAGGCTGGAACAGATGCGCAAGCGGCAGGAAGCCGCCAAGCAGGCGCCCATGTACGACCGCACCTGTTTGGCGCTGGCACCGGAGGAAGTAAAGAGGAGGCTGGACGCCGGCGAGCCGCATGTGATCCGTATGAAGGTGCCGCGCGAGCGGCTCATCGCCTTCGAGGACAAGATTCGCGGCACGGTGCGTTTCCAGGGGCACACGGTGGATGACCAGGTGCTCCTCAAGAGCGACGGCTTCCCCACCTACCACCTGGCACACGCCGTGGATGACCATTTGATGGGGATCGACATGGTGGTGCGCGGCGAGGAATGGCTGAGTTCCCTCCCCAAGCACCTCCTCCTCTTCGAGTTCCTGGGGTGGCAGCCGCCCGCCTACGCGCACGTGCCGCTCCTCCTTAATAAGGACCGCACCAAACTGAGCAAGCGCCAGAACGCAGTGGCCGTGGAGGAGTACATCCAAAAGGGCTACCTGCCGGAAGCGCTCCTCAACTTCCTCGCGCTCCTGGGGTGGAACCCCGGGACCACGCAGGAAATATTCTCGCTCCCGGAACTCACCGCCGCGTTCTCGCTGGAGCGCGTGCAGAAGGCGGGGGCGGTGTTCGACACCGAAAAGCTCGATTGGCTGCAAGGGCAGTGGATGCGCAAGATCCCGCTCGAGGAATTCGCGGAGAGGGTACGCCCCCCGGTGGCGGAGAAGTACCCGGACGCGGCGGAGGACAAGACGTTCATGAAGAAAGCCGCGCTCATCCGGGAACGCATCACCTTCTTCGCGGAGGCGCCGGAGATGCTCGGCTTCTTTTACGCGGAACCGGAGGTGACGATGGAGCTGCTCGCGAATGAGAAGCAGAAGGTGACGAGGGAGATCCTCCCGCGCGCATTCGAGATCATCGAAGAGACACTGAAAGACGTCCCCGAAAAGGAATGGACGCACGAGCGCTTGCTCGCCGCATTCCAGGGGAAGGCGAAGGAAACGGGCATGAAGCTGGGGCAGCTGCTCTGGCCGCTGCGTGTGGCGCTCACAGGCCGCGCCTACAGTCCCGGCGCTACGGAAGTGGCCGCGGCGATCGCGGAGGAGCGGGGGAGGAAGGCGGTGTTGGAGAGGATACGAAAGGCAGCCTCCATTCTCGCCTCCTAGTGCCAGCCGTGCTACCATCTCTCTATGGAGCAGAGGAGAACATTGCTTGCGGAATCAAGGAGAAAACATGCTGACTTTTTGAGCCGTCAAGCATCTGCGCGTCAGCACGGCGGCGTGCCTGCCGAGGAGGATTACCGAAACGTCTTTCCCGTTCTCAACGAAGTACAGGAGGAAGAGAGGGCGAAACTTCAAGAAGCTTCCCGCATTCCAGGAAACAGCACACTCGGGTAGGTCTCCGCCGAAGGTTCAATGACCATCCAGGAACTCATCCCCCTCGGCCCCAAGACGACGATGAAGATCGGCGGCTCTGCGCGCTACTACGCGGAGCTCAAGACCAAGGACGACGTAGAGGAGGCGTGGAAGTTCTCCCGGGAGAAGAACGTGCCGCTCATCGTGCTGGGCGCCGGCGCCAACACCGTGTTCGCAGATGGAACGATCAACGCACTCATCGTCCGCATCACCGCGGACAACCTCGTCATACAGGAACCAGATACCAGGAACCAGATACCAGCTATTCATGCGGAAACGGGAATAAGTCTGGCGACGCTCATCAACCGATTGGCCGATCATAACTTGGACCTCTCCGCACTTACGGGAATACCGGGGACGCTCGGCGGCGCGCTGGTGGGCAACGCGGGGCAGGGGCCCAAGGGCATCTGGCTCGATTCCTTCGTAGAGTCCGTGACGGTCTTCGATGGCGAGTGGAAGACGCTCGCCAAAGCAGAATGCCAATTCGCATACCGCGAGAGCGTTTTCAAGCACTGGGAATCCCGAAGTCCGAAGTCCGAAGTCCGAAGTCCCATCCTCTGGGAATCAACACTCACCCTTCCTTCGCGTCCCGCCGCGGAAATCAAGGCGGATATCAACGCGCTCCTCAAAAAACGCATCGAAACCCAGCCGCACCGCCTCACCGCCGGCTCGTGCTTCAAGGCCGTGGAGGGGACGCCCGCCTGGCAGCTGATCGACAAGGCGGCTTTGAAAGGATTGAAGGTCGGCGGCGTGCAGATCAGCGACAAGCACGCCAACTTCCTCATCAACGCGGGCGGCGGGACGTTCACGGACCTCACGGCGCTGATCAAGACGGTCCGCGGGAAAGTCCCCGCGCTGCAGGGGATCGAGATGCGGTTGATTGGAGAGGACGGGGGGATCGTTCAACTTTGAGAATCATCCGGCGGCAGTTGTGTTGCTTTTCCCTCCTTCTGCGCTTGCCGGATTTTTTCTGAAAGGATCGCTGCATCGGACCACTCGAGACCCAACTCTGGATTGGATAGATGCAATCCGACTATCTTGACCGCAGCAGTACAATGCGCGTCATCGTAAGCGTAGACATGACCTTGCCCCCCTTTCACCAAGAGAAGTACATGGAGAGGACTCTTGCTGCAATTGGCTGCTGACATGATTTTGGAGGCAATGGCGTTTGTTATTTCGATGACGGTTGGAGCAGCGGTTTCGTCCAACGACTCCGGCGGAAGGGAACGGGATGGAAAACGATTATGGTAATCCCCGTTGAATCCTCTGCCGAAGGGACCATCCGTTTCGTGCGACATAGGCTGCCTATGCTATGACTTCGTGATGACCTGTCAATGGAAGAGAATAACGCTCCGTAGAGTTCGATCTTCAATATGCATCTGTAGAACAGATACAAGCGGCAAAAGGGCTCATCTACTCCCTGTTTGGACAGGGGGTGGCGCGCCGCGGGGGGTGTAGGGGAAGGCCCTGTTTCGACATGGCAACCGACGAGTCAGCCCCGAAACCTTGGAGGGGCTGACGAGGAGGCACAGGGCCGGGCGGAGGGGAGTTCGGCGCGCCGGCGTTTGGCGCCACCTTTTCGCCGGAAAAGGTGGCAAAGATTCAAGCACCGCTCGTTAGACTTCATGAGATCGGACGCTCTACTAGAAAGGAAGATCCTCCACCTTGATCTCGGACGCATACGCCACTTCGGGAACGTCAACGGAGGGGGAGTCTGCTGCTGCCGCTGCGGAAGCGGGAGCCGCGGCACGGACCCCTCCCGCCGCCACTTCCGTGGAAATGGAGGTATCCGCCAGCGGGTGGCGCGTGCCGAGCATGTTCACTTGGTCGGCGACGATCTCGGTGGTGTAGCGCTTCTGCCCGTCCTTCGTCTCCCAACTGCGCGTCTGCACGCGGCCGCACACGTACGCCTTATTCCCTTTCTTGAGCATCTTGGCGACTTCCTGCGCCAGCGCTCCCCAGATGACCACGTTGTGGAACTCCGTGCGCTCGCGCATTTCCCCGGATCCCTTGTCCTTCCACTTCTCGTTGGTGGCCACGCCCAGCGTGAGCACCTGCTGGCCGCCGGTGGTGGTGCGGATCTCGGGATCGCGCGTCACATTGCCGATCACTTCGGCGCGGTTGAGCGCGGCGCGAAGGGAGGCGGGGCCATCGTGCGGATGCAAGCCGTCCTTGGGGTCCAGCATGATCATGTCGAGGCCGATGATCTTGGTCTTGGAGCGCTTCTCGCCCGTCTTCTCATCGTCCCAGCTGTCGGTCTGCAACCGGCCGGAAATGAAGACCTGGCTGCCGGCCTTGAGGTAGCGCCCCGCCACGTCGGCCATGGGACCCCAGAGAGTGACGGTGTGGAAACCCTTCCCCTCCAGAATTTCTCCGCTCTCGGCGCGGAACGTGTAGGGAACGACCAAGTTCAAATCCGTCACGCTGGTGCCGGAAGGCGTTTGGCGGACGGTGAGCGGTTGTGTTTGGTAGCCGATGATGGACACGCGGTTGAAGGAGAACATGTTGCTGAGGGGGAATGGAAGTAGAGGAGGTCACTGAAAAGCGTGACGTGGACAAAGGTACACCCCACGGTTATATCCCTTCAATTCTTTTCCCTAGATTCTCTTCCGGATTATTGCCTGATACTTCCTCTGTATCACCGTTCCCCCTACAAAATCCGGAGAGGAGCGTGAGGGCTCGACGAACAGCGTACAATATGTAGATAACGTGGCTATCTGAAGCGGTAAACCCACGGACTATGATGAGGGGCAACCCTTGCCTCTCCTTCCATCCTTTCCGCGCCGGAGATATGTGAAGCCGACTGTACTGGCCTTCCTCTTCGCCATGCTCCTGCCGGGGAGTTCCAGCGCGCTCTACGAGGTGCCGGGGGAACGGGAGAAGGGGGGAATGATGGGAGTGGTGGAGCAGGGGATCCCGCGGGAATTGGAGAAAGCCAACTGCGGCTTCCGCGTTCCCGGAGAGCAGGAGGATGACTACATGACGAAGGTGTACGGCGTGCCGCTGCGTCCCGCGACCTGGCGCGACCGCCCCACCGGGGAAGATACGGCGAGCAACCCGTACCCCGAAACGGCCGAAGGCTTGGTGTTCAGCGCGTACTGGTGGCACGACGCGTGCCGCCTGCAACGGGAATCGAATCCGCCCTGCAGCGACCCCCAAGGGTGCGTGAATTACTGCCAAGGAGTGAACGACGCGATGCGCTACAAGGTGTACCGCGCCACGGCGTGCGAAGTGCACATCGCGGACTTCGCGGAGGACGAGGCGGGGAACTCCGTCTTCGTCGGATGCCACACGGAAATCCATTCCACGGACAACGCCGTGGTCTCGGCTGACTGCCATTCGTGCCCCGGGAGCAGCCCGGAGTGCGCCCCCACCAAGCCCATCGCGTACGCGTACGTGGGCGAGAAGTACCAGTGCACGGGCGACTGGGACGAGGAACATGACGCCCAGTGGATGGGATCGGAAACCGGTTCCATACTGCACGCCGACTTCGGATGGGTATGGACGGACGGGAAGCCGGACGTGCGCTTCCCGCGCGAGGAGTGCGCCGCCTTCTGGACCAAAGGGGAAGACCATGAACACCGCAACTGCATGCCCTGCACGGGGGACCAATGCCGGTCGCTGGAGGGGCGCTCCCTGCGCCCGGAATTCGACCCGCCCAAGGACCTGTACGGCGACATCCGCCTGTATGATTCTTTGTACCGACGCTACACGGCCACGCATGACCTGGCGGAAATTCCCCGGACGCAGGCGCCGGAGGAAGAAGAAAGGGACGATATCCGAGTGCAGCTCGCCTGTTACAACTGGTACCGGGAGAAGACCCTCAACCCCGACGACCCGAGCCACCGCACCTGCATCGCCGACGACCTGCAGCTGGAGAAGTTGCGGACGCGCACAGTGGAGGATGACGTGGAATGGAACGCCGACGACGCGCTTCCCTCCGGGGAGAATGCGGGGGGATTCACGCTGGATCCGGAAGGGTTGACGACGGATCCACGGAAAGCGAAGGGCGTGAGTCGCTTCAACGCCCCCGCGCTCCCTCCCACGGACCCCGTCCCTCCCTTCGGCGAGACGTCCAAGTACGTCACGGTGCTGCAGCGGCTCGAGCGGCAGATGGAGGGGTTCCCCCCCACCGTGGAACTCATCCTCCCCCTCGTGAGTTCGGAGGACGAGCTCGCGCGCCTTTTCGGCCCCCGCACCTCCGCCGCCGCGCGCGACATCACGAGCGTCACGGTGCCGCTGCAGGCGGGGCTGTTGGACGCCGTGCGCGAGATCCTGCGGCAGGCCGTGTTCGCGCGCGCCGAAGAAGACGTGGTGCCCGTGGTGGTCCCCCTGCTCTCGGAATCGGAAATCCAGACGGTGACGGAAGCGTGGCAGGGATGGAAGGAGCAGCGCCGTCTCCTCAACCTTCCGGTGGGGGAAGAAGTGGATGCGCTCCTTGCGAAACTCGGGCGGTACCGCGAGCAGATCACGGAGTTCAGGGCGCTCCGCGCCGCGCTGCCCAACGCCCTCGCCACCGTCCTGAACCGCCGCGAGAGCCTGAGTGACGCCATCGACGCCTGGGTGGCTTCGCGCATGGCGCCGTACCAAGCGCTGATGGGACAGGAGGGGGAAAAGCGGGAACTCTTCGACGCGTGGAGGGAACTGAAGGAAGCCGCCGTCCGCGCGGGCCAGGTGAACGCCACCTACTGCAAAGCCGACCGCACCACGCCGCCGCTGCGCGCGGAGGATGCGGTGCCGGCCATCGACTGGATCGAACTGGAGAAGGAGTTCCCCCTACCCGCCATCCCGCCTTCCCCCCGCCACCTCGTTTTCGACTTCAGCGACATCTTCTACGAAGGCATGGAGGACGCCGCCGCCCTCCGCATCCCCGTCCTCAAGCCGGTGCAAGTGGCCATCAACCTCCCCCTCCCGCCCTCCCCCCAAGCCACGGGCCTTCCTCCCTCACTCCCGGACCTGCCCACCGTGCCGCCCCTGCCGGGCGTGTCCGCCCCTCCGGCGGTGAGCATCGAGGCGCGGTACGGGGCGGAACCTGCCGGCACCACCGTGTCCTACCGAGAACTCACGGAGAAGTTCCGGCAGCTCGCCGGTGATTTGCGCGCGGTCCGCGACCGCTACGATGACCTCATCTGGGTGGAGGAGAAGCATCCGGACCTCGCCTGCCCCGTGATGGGAACGGACGGCTGCGTCTTCCCGGAGACCATGCTCTGGCGCATCTTCATGCGTATCTGGTCCCCCGTCGGCGCGTTCCTGGACAACGGAACGGACCCCGCAGGCACGGCCTCCTCGCTCTCCTCGGCGCCCTCCTGCCCCTACCCCGGATGGGAGGATGTGGACCAGTGCCTGCTGCAGGAGAAGCTGATCCGTCAGGGTTTGCGCATCACGCTCCCGGCGGGCACCACGGAAGGGACCGCCTCCTCCCTCGCGGACCTGCGGAGGGACATGCGGGACGAGACGCTCAACCGCGACGGGTCGCTGGTTCCCATGGGCCCCGCGGCCCCGCCGTTCGATATCGTCTCCCCCTCCGACCTCTACGAGTCGTACCCCGTCCCCGGGAACGTGCGCCTGGAACTGAACCCCGCCGCTTCCGCTTCTTCCTCTTCTTCCTCCCGCAGGTGAAGCACCCCAGCCTGACAACAAAGGCATTCCCCGCGCTCCTCGCGGCTTCCTTTCTCCTCGCCCTCTCCCTGCCGGGCACGGCGCTGGCGCAAGCGGCGCCCGACGGCGCCGCGCTCTGCCGATCGCAGATCAACGCGTTCCTCAAGCGGGAGAGCGCCGTGTTCGATGCCCGACTCTTCGGGACCAAGCGCGCCGCGGATGAGCCGGAGGGCGCCACGCGGACGGCGTTCGACGGTACCCTCTACTTGAAAACGGAGGAGGACACGTGGGCATCGAGCGGCGCCACCATGAGCAACGCGGACATGGACGGCGCCACCGCGTACGACCTGCTCCCCGCGCCCGGGACCGGCTCGCCCGCCGTCCCTTTCCCCGGCATCCTGGAAACGCGCAAGGCGCTCACTTCGGACCTTCTCCCGCACCTCACGCAGAGCTTCCGCGCCTTCCTGTGCCGCGTGGAGAGCGTGTGCAAAGCTGCGGAACTGGCGCTTATGAAGAGGGCGGATGGGAACAGCGCCACCGTGAAGGTAACCGTCCCCGGATGCCGTGAGATGGAACTGCCTGTCCTCAACCGTTGCGTCCCCAATCCCGTCACCTTCATCCTCAACGACCAGGCCACCCTCCCCCACTACTGCGGGCCCGTCGCGGAAGACCTGATCCTCTTCCAGGAATCCAAGCTCCTCTTCCTGGCGCACGAGGACGCTTCGCACCGTACCCTGCGCCAGTTCGCCGGCTACCTGGAACCGTTCCTCAACATCGTGCGCTTCCCCTTCGTCCAACCGTTCCGCCAGGTGACCTCCTTCGTGGGGCAGTGGAGCGGCATTTCCTGTTTCCTCTCCCATTGTGCACAAGAAGAGTAAGCCCTTCCCCCGGCTCTCCGCCCTGCTGCTGGCAGCCCTGCTGCTGGGAGCCACGCTCACCGTGGTTTCCCGCGGGCCCCGTTTCCGCGCGCAGCTCACGGGGGAGGAGGGGAGCTCCGCTTCCGCCATCGCCGGCCTCCCGCCCTGCCGGCGCATTCCCGCGCTCTTCCCGGAGAACAGGAACGATCCGGAGGGGAGGGGATGGGATGAGGATTTCTCCCGCACGGTGACGGACATCCTGGATGAAATGGAAGACGAGAGCCCCCTCTCCTGCACCGACGACGCCAAAACCCTCGCCTCCCCCGCGCTGCAGAGGCTGGCCTCCCGCCTCCCCCAGTGGCAAGACAAGCAGCCGCTCTTCGCGTCGGACGTGCATCCGGTGCTGCTGGATTACTTGGAAGCCTACGGCTGCGCACTGAAGGAGAAAGGCATCCTGCTCCCGCTCGACCTCCAACGGAATTCCGCCACCGCGCAACCCGCCACGAACGCCATGGCGACCTTCGAGTGGTTCCGGCTGGGAGACAACCGGCTCGCCGCCCTGCGCGAATCCCTGCGCCGCACCCTCCTCATCACGTTGGGGAGCGAAAAGCTTGCGCCCCTCGAACGGTCCTTCCTCTGTCTCAACCGCGCGTCCAAGGACTTGCGCAACCTGTTCGGCCTCCTGGGAGAGGCGAGCGCCTGCATTCCCGTCCGCACCTGGGATGTGCGCGGCACCCTGCGGCACTTCCCCGCCGACGCCGACCGTTCCCCTTTGTCCCCGTGAGGAAAACCTTTGCCCTCATCGGCGCGCTCTCCGTGCTCCTGCCGCTTGCAGCGGGCACGGCCGCAGCCAAGGAGGGGCTGTTCGAACAGGTGAGCCGGATGGTGCTGGAAGAGCAGCGCATCCCCGATGACGTGGCGGCCTTCGCCGCGCACGCCTTCAACGCCTGGGCGGCCGCCAACGACCCCGGCCTTACGCCGCTGACGCCGGAAGACGTGCGCGCCGTGCTGGAATCCCTCGCCCCGCCGCACCCGCTCTGCGCCAAGCTGGGGATCAACTACTCCGGCCGCTGCCAATCGGCTTACGACGCCATCCGGAAGATCGCGGAGCGGGAAACGGCAACCCTCCGCCTCGGCCGCCGCCTCCAAGTGACCGCGACGCACTACGAGGAACCCATCAGTTCCTTCAGCGTGCAGCCCAGCGAACTCTCGGCCGCCTACCTGGAAGTGCTGCAGGTGTGGGGCATTCCGCTCAACGCCTCTTCCACCTCCCTGCCGCAACTGCGGCTCCTCTCGCTGGGGAATGACGAGGAGACCATGATGCTGCTGCAGTCGCTGGACGGGACGCTGCAATCGCTCCCGCGGGAAGAGCAGCGCACCGCCGCCGTCTGGCGTTACCAGTACGGCCTCTCCTTCGTGGAGCAGAAGAGCGCCGCCACGGATCCGGACCGGCAGAGCGGCCCCGGCACGGAACGCCAATACCTCTTCGCACGCCCCCCCGACGTGGAGCGCTCCCTCAGGGATTTGCGCAACGCCGTGGTGCGGAAGGTGGACCCTCCTTTGCTCGCGGGGGAAATCGCCATGGCACTCCTGCCCCTGCGGGAGAACGTGTTCGCCTGGGCGTACGTCCGGGACGGGAGCAAGGATGTGCCGGGAGAGGACGCGCTCCCCCTGCAAGACGTCGGCCTGCGGTGGGATACCGCCCTCAACCCCGTCCTGCCTTCCCTGCTCGCGGACGAGAACACCGCCATCGTCGGCGGCACGTACCCGCCCCCGCCCGTGCGTTCACCGGAAGGCGATGCGCTCGCCGCGGGCGGCAGCGGCCTGTGCGACAGCTTGAGCGGAAGGCAAGGCTTCCTGTGCAGTACGCGCACGCGGCGGACCATGGGGACGGGGAGCTGTCTGGAACCGCCGCCTCCCCCCAAGGACAACACCATCATCCTCTCGCCGTGCTCCCCGCCCTCCTCTTCCACGGGCGCGAACGCCCTGCGGGATATCTGCAAGCAACTGCGCTCCTCTTCTTCCGCCTCCTCCGCGCAACCCTGCCAACCGGGAGGAGAGGCGTCGTACCCCTACACCGTCATCGGGCACGCATGCTTCGTGCGCGAGTGCGCCGAGCGTACGTACGGCCACACGGTGATCCCCAAGAGGGATCCGCTGGTGGCGCAGGAAGACACTTCCCCCTGGGACCACTGTCGGGAACCGGATCCCGAACCGGAACCGCTCAAGATCCCCGCCGCAGCAGCCCTCCCCGTCTTCCCCGCCTACAATCCGGAAGCGCGGGCCAAGGAACTGCTGCTCCAATACTGCCAAAGCCGCGGCCGTCCCCCCACCCTCCCCCCCGTGCTCTGCCAAACCTCCCCCTCCGCCTCCCTCGCCCTCACCAACGTGATGGCCGCCTTCACCGGCCTCTCCCTCACCCGCGAGTGGGACACGCATGCGCAGGAGGAATACTTGGAAGCGGCGGAGGCGCAGGGTCTGGACCGGGGAACGACGCTCGAACGCGAGTACCTGCGCCTCGTGAGCGCCGCCATCAACGGCACGCTGCGCACCACGGTGGACGTGCTCCGGCAGATGGCCATGAACACGTTCCCCACGGCGATGTGCCCCCTTAATCCCCAGGAGGACCTGATGGTCTGTTCCCAATGACAACCGCATGCGCTTCTCCACACTCCTAGCACCGGCGAAAGCACCAATGACCAAGTGCCAAGTGCCAAGTGCCAAATTATTCCATCATTGGTCATTGGTCATTGGTGCTTGGTGCTTCGCCGTGGGAACCGCCTCTTTTCTCCTCCTTCCCCCCTCCCTGCACGCACAGGAATACGGCGTCTCCGCCTACACCCGCCGCGTATTGGAGCGGGCGCACATTGCGGAAGAAGCCCTCACCGCCACCGGCGGCACCGCCGCCTGGAACGCGGATGATATGTGGAGCTGGCTGCAGACGGGGATGTCGGCCGTGTTCGGCACCCGCGATACCGCCATCACGCGCACGGCGGAGCAATTGCGCCTCTCGCAGATGACGGCGTGCCAGTTCGCGGACATCTCCCTCATCCTGCAGGAGATGGAGAAGGTGCGCGGGCTCCTCAAGCAGGCGCGCGACGCGAAGAAGACCCTCTCCGTCCTGCGGCTCTCGAGCCTGTATGAATTCCTCAACGAACGCCTGCAGGTGGTGGAATGGGGCGGCACGCTGCCGGGCGCGGAGGATACCGAGTGGAGCGCCGCCCACAGCTTCGACCCGCCGGGTGAGCGGGAGCGGATCGCGGAGGAACGGCTCTGCCCCTTCAGCACCAAGTACGCGGATGTGAGCGTGGACCGGCGCTACGGCTGCACCGTGGAAGTGATGGACGAGGCGCTCGCCGCGCTGTACCAATCCGACGTTTCCTACGGGACCATGACCTCCACGGAAGCGGAGCGCGACGCCCTTGCCGCCTTGCTCGCCAAGCTGGAGACCCTCCCCGGCTCATCCGCCTCCGCAGCCGCACAGGTGGAGGGATGTGTGACGGAGTGGCCGGAAGAATACCGCACCTGGTCCTCGGGGCGCTTCCAGGAAATCCCCGGCGGAAGGTACCTCACCCTCCTCAAGCTCATTTGGCACATCGAGCTGCTGCGCCCTTCCGCCTACCTGCCGGATAACCCGCTCACGTGGAACGTGGGGAAGGCCGTCCTCAACCCCCTCCTCGCCTACGAGACACAAGTCTTCAGCACGCAACAGGCGAAGGACGATTCCCTGCTACGGATCGGCGTGGTGGAATCGCAGGGCATCGAGGAGGCGTTCTCCCCCCTCACCGACACCATCGGGGATCTGGCACGGCTGGTGCAAGACATCGATCCCGTCGAAGGGGATCGGGTGAGCTCCGCGCGCTCGCTGCGCGACTTTGTGCGGGACATGGCCTTCTTCCTGCGCCGCTCCTGCATGAACCGCTCCTGCAACGCCACACTGGAGCGCGTGATGAAGATCACCACGGCGGATTCCTGCTTCCCCTACACCTCCGGCGAAGCCGACCTGCCGCCGGACGCCACGGCGGAGGAGAAGGAAGCGAAGGCGCGGGAACTGCAGCGCGAGTGTGCGGAGGAGGCGGGGGTGGAAGAGGGGAGTTTGTGAGAACCGTAGTACGTATTTCGTATGACGTATCACGTATGTTTTGTCCATTTGGCCTGTTCACATGGTTCAAGGGCTTTTGTAGGTAATACGAAATACGAGATACGCACTACGTAATACGATATGATGACCACGTGAAATCATCCGACTTCGTCCACTTACACTGCCACTCCACGTACTCCCTCCTGGAGGCGCTGCCCTTTACGGCGGAGATCGTTGCGCGGGCCAAGGAGCTGGGACAGACGGCGGTGGGGCTGGCGGACAAGGGGTACGGGTACGGGCTGATCGAGTTCTATAAGGAGGCGCAGAAGGAGGGGATCAAGCCCATCCTGGGGATGGGCGTGTACGTCGCGGCGCGGACGCGGAAGGATAAGGAGAGCGGGACGGATACCAAGCGCTGGCCGCTCACGCTCTTCGCGGAAACACAGGAGGGGTACGAGAACCTGCTGCAACTGGCCACGCTCGCCGCGCTCGAGGGCATGTACTACAAACCGCGGGTGGATAAGGAGCTGCTCGCGAAGTACGGGAAGGGGTTGATTGCGCTCAGCGGCCCCTTGGGCGGCGCCCTCCCCCAGGCGGCGCTCCAGGAGGACGGGGAGAGGATCGCCAAGCTCACGGAGGAGTACCGGGAGTACTTCGGCAAGGACAACCTGTACTTCGAATTGATGGACCTGCCGAACGTGGCGGGGCAGGCGGAGGCGAACCAGCAGCTCGTCAAATGGGGGAAGGAGCTGGGGGTGCCGCTCGTGGCCACGTGCTACAGCCACTACTGCCGCCCGGAGGACGTGGAGGCGCACGATGTGCTGCTGTGCATCCAGAAGAACGCGAACGTGAACGATCCCGGCCGCTTCACCATGCGCGACAGCGACTATTCCATGCGCCCGTTCGAGGAGATGGAGAAGGCGTTCGCGCACGTGCCGGAGGCGCTGGAAAACACCCGCGCGATCGCCGACCGCTGCAACGTGTCGTTCACCTTCGGCAAGTACCAGATCCCGCGGTTCCCCGTGCCCGGGGGGAAGACGGAGGAGGAGGAACTCACGCGCCTCGCGCGCGAGGGCTTTGCGCGCCTCTACCCGCAACCCACGGATGAGCTGAAGCGGCGCCTGGAGTACGAGCTGCAGATCATCAAACAAGTGGGCTTCTCCGGGTACTTCCTCATCGTGGCGGATTTTGTGAACGAGGCGAAGCGGCGGGGCATCACGGTGGGGCCGGGGCGCGGCTCCGCCGCTGGCTCCATGGTGAGCTACTGCCTGGGAGTGACGGGCATCGACCCCATGGAGCACGGGCTGCTCTTCGAGCGCTTCCTCAACCCCGAGCGCATCTCCATGCCCGATATTGATTTGGACTTCGCGGACACGCGCCGCGACGAGGTGCTGGACTACGTGCGCGACAAGTACGGCAAGGACAAAGTGGTGCAGATCTGCACCTTCGGGACGTTGGCCGCCCGCGCCGCGGTGAAGGACGTGGGCCGCGCCTACGGCGTTCCGTTTTTGGAGATGAACAGCCTGGCGAAACTGATCCCCGAACGGCCGGGCACCAAGCTCAAGGACGCCATGGGGACCACGGAACTCAAGGCAGCCTACGACAGCAACGAGACCTACCGACGCATCATCGACATCGCCTCCCAGTTGGAAGGCAAGGCGCGCCACGTCTCCGTCCACGCCTGCGGCGTGGTCATCACGCAGGAGCCGGCCACGGCGTATACGCCTCTTCAGCGCGCCCCCAAGGACGAGGACATCATCATCACGCAGTATTCCGCCAAGCCCCTGGAAGCGCTGGGGCTGCTGAAGATGGACTTCCTAGGATTGACGAACCTCACCGTGATCCAGACGACGCTGGAAATCATCGAGCGTCTCTACGGGCTCAAGCTGAACATGACGGAGCTCCCGCTGAACGACAAGGCGACGTATGCATTGCTGCGGGAAGGGGACACGACCGGCGTCTTCCAGTTCGAATCCGGCGGCATGAAACGGTACCTCAAGAAACTCAAACCGACGCGCTTCGAGGACCTTGTGGCTATGGTCGCGCTCTACCGGCCGGGCCCGATGGAGTACATCCCGACGTACATCGATAATAAGGAGCATCCGGATGCCATCGACTATCCGCACCCGGTCCTCAAAGAACACCTGAAGGACACCTACGGCGTGGCCGTCTACCAAGAACAAGTGCAGCAGATCGCGCAGAGCTTCGCAGGATTCACGCTGGGACAGGGCTACATGCTCATCAAGGCTGTTGCGAAGAAGATCCCCAAACTGCTCAATGAGCAGAAGAAACTCTTCATCGAGGGGGCCGTGTCGAAAGGTCATACGAAGAAGGAAGCGGAAGAGCTGTTCACGATCATCGAACCCTTCGCCGGCTACGGTTTCAACAAGTCCCACGCCGCGGGGTACGCGCGCATCGCCTTCGAGACCGCCTACTTGAAAGCGCACTTCCCCACGGAGTTCATGGCGGCCCTCCTCAGCAGCGACGCGCAGAAGACCGACCGCATCATGATCGAGATCGAAGAGTGCCGGCAGATGGGGATCGCCGTCCTGCCGCCGGACATCAACGAGTCGCTGCGGCACTTTACGGCCATCCCTCCGGCCGCAAGGAAGCTCGTGCGGGGGAGCGCGCCCAAGGGATCGATCCGCTTCGGGCTCTCGGCCGTGAAGGGAATCGGGGACAGCACCGTGCAGCAGATCATCGGCATCCGCGAACCCTTGAGCAAAGCCCAGGGCAAGGAGGGAGGGCCGTTTACGTCCGTGGAAGACTTCGCACAACGCATCCCCAGCAAGATCCTCAACAAGAAAGCCATCGAGGCGCTCGCCAAGAGCGGGGCGTTGGACAGTTTGGGCGACCGCCGCCAGATCATCGACCACTACGACCTGATCTCCGACTACTCCAAAGCCGCGGGTGATGAGGGACACATGCAGGCGGACCTCTTCGGAGCCAGCGGGATGGAAACCGAGGCCGCCAAGATCACGTTCCCCAACACCCCCAAGGCCACGGCCGCCGAGAAGCTCAAGTGGGAGAAGGAGACGCTGGGCATGTACGTCAGCAGCCATCCGCTGGCGGGGCTGCGGAAGTACATCGGCAAGAAGGCGCAGCTCATCGCCAATCTCACGGCGAAGGACGCGGGGAAGAAGGTATCGCTCGCCGGATTGGAGGAGGGCATCAAGAAGATCATGACGAAGAAAGGGGAGACCATGGCCATCCTCACACTGGAGGACCCCACCGGGAAAATGGAGGTGACGCTCTTCCCCCGCGTGTACACGGAAGCGGCTCCGCTCTTCGGCCAGCCGGATACCGTGCTGGTGGTGGGCGGCACGCTGGACATGCGGGCGGGGCAATTGCAGATGCGCGCGCACGCGCTCAAGAAGGCGTCGCTCTCCACCATGGTCAAGCGCGCCAAGGAGGAGAAGTTCTTCGATGAGGAGGAAGCCAAGCAGGGATTCGTATTGCGCAAGCAGGCCGCGGTGGAAGGGGAGGAGACCATCGAGATGGTGGATGAGGAGGGAAACGTGGTCGCCGGCGAGCAGGTGACACTCGGGAAGAAGGAGGTAGCGGACGATTACTTCGGCCCGCTGGGGAAGTGGATCGTGGGGGGGATGAAGACGGAGGAGCCGATGCGGCGGTTGGGATGGGGAGGCGAGAAGGATTCCGAGGTTGCCGAGGATTCCGAGGAATCGCATCCAAAAACTCCAGGATCAGGAATAACTGCCAACTCTTCGGCATCGTCGGCAACGTCGGAATCCTCTCCGACAACCATTCACATACATACCATCCCGCTCCCTCCAAAAGCTCCCCGCCAGCTTCTCCTGGAACTGAAGCGGATCTTCGAGACATTCCCGGGCAAGGAGAAGATCCAGCTGAAGATCGGCGAACAACTCGTCCCCTTGCCGCTCACGGTGACCATGTCCACGATCCTGGAGAAGAAGATCGAGGATGCGATTGCGGCCTACGCGGCGAACGACTAGTGTTCTCCATCAGCATGACCGCATTCACCCTCATCCTCAGCGGCATCCTCCCCATCCTCGGGGCGGAGGGCATCCTGTGGCTGCTCTTCCGCCGGCGCATCCTGGAAATCGAATTCCCCCGCATGGAAGACCGGGGCCTCTTCCGTGCCCAAACGCTCCGTGGCGCGGGGCTCTTCACCCTCATCCACGCCGTGGCCGTCTCCGTCCTCTTCGCTGTCGTGCTTCCCGTCTTCTGGTAAATGGCTGAACCTTCCGTGTCCGCCGGGATTGCCGCAACGCCTGCAAGCGAGAACGGCCATGATGAGGAGTTGCGTCTTCATTTCCGCGAGCATTGGCTGCGCCTGGCGCCCGCCACATTGGCCATGCTCACCGTAAGCGTCATCATCGCCGGCGGGCTGTTCCTCTTCCTCTCCGCCCCTTTCGCGGATGATCCCGACGCGCGCCACGTCGCGCTCGTCACCGCCGCCGTTGCTTTCGGCCTCACCCAGGTCCTATTTACCGTCAAAGTGCTCACGTACAACCTCTCGCTCACCATCGTCACCACGCGCCGTATCCGCCGGATCCACAAATCCCTGTTCTTCACCGACAACCAGACAAGCATCGAGATCATGGAAGCGCAGGACACCTCCAAATCCCAGCGCGGCATCCTCCCCTCGCTCCTCGGCTTCGGCTCCATCTTCATCCGCGCGGAGAGGACCGCCATGCAGATGGAGTACGTGCCGCACGTGGATCGGATCTACGAGAAACTCCTGCAGCTCCTCAACGAAATCAAACGCGAGAAGACGGCCGAGAAAGCCCTCCCCCCCGAAGCCCCCCGGGCTTAAGATAGAACCATGGACATCCTCCCAGCCGACGAGCAGGGGATTGGTCGCGCGCTCACCGTCATACGGGAAGGCGGCATCGTGGCGCATGCGACGGAGACGTGTTACGGCTTCGCCTGCGACGTGAGCGACCTGGGCGCCGTGGCGAATCTTTTCGTATTGAAGAACCGGCCGTATTCCTCCCCCGTGAGCGTCCTCTTCCTTTCCGTGGAAGACGCGAAGAAGTACGCGGAGTGGAATGACGAAGCGGAAGCGTTAGCGAAAAAACATCTCCCCGGCCCGCTCACCTTGATCCTCCCACTGCGTGCAGACGCCCCACTGCAACTCTACGTGACGCCACTGCTCTCTGACCGCTCACCACTGACCGCCGGAGTACGCGTCTCCTCCCGTCCTTTAGCCCTACGCCTCGTCACGGATTTCGGCAAACCCCTTTCCACCACGTCCGCCAACTTCCACGGCTTCCCCAACCCCTACAGCGCGGAGGAGATCGTGGCGCAATTCAAGCACCAACCGATCCAGCCGGATTTGATACTGGATTCGGGGACGCTCCCGCACGTGCCACCCTCGACGGTGCTCGACGTGACGAAGGGGAGAGGGCAGGCGAATATCCGGAGAAAAGGGGGTATTTGAAAGGATTCCGACGTTGCCGAGGATTCCGAGGAACAGTTGCATCTGAAAGCCCGGCGTTTCTTCCCGACAATGCTCGGAATCGTCGGACTCCTCGGCATCCTCGGCATCTTCTCACTACATATACTCACTCCCTCCAGATCACGTTATACTCTCCCTCCTATGTACTGCCCCCACTGCAAAACGAAGGACACAAACGTGGTGGATTCCCGCCTCGCGGAGGAAGGGCGCGCGGTGCGGCGCAGGCGAGAGTGCCCCAAGTGCGGCCACCGCTTCACCACCTTCGAACGGCAGGAGCTGAGCAACTTGATCGTGGTCAAGCGTGACGGCACGCGGGAGCCGTACTCGCGGTCCAAGATCGAGCGCGGCGTGTGGCTGGCGTGCACCAAGCGCTCCATTTCGCAGCAGCTGATCGACCGGATCCTCACCAAGCTGGAGGAGAAGTGGGCATCGAACAAGAAGGAAGTCTCCTCCTCCACCATCGGCACCGACGTGATGCGGGAGCTGCGCAAACTTGATCACGTCGCCTACATCCGCTTCGCCTCCGTCCACCGCGAGTTCAAGGATGTGGAAGAGTTTAAAGAAGAGCTCGGCAAATTATTCCGCTGATAGTTGTTGTTCTGTTCTTCTCCCCCTTCCCTAGCCCTTCCCCCGGTGGGGGAAGGGAATGTTTTTGTTTTGTGGGTTGTGCACAAAGGATCCTTCAGCTCATAAATACAATGGGGGGTTCGCGCGCCGCGGGGGGTGAAGGGGAAGGCCCTGCTTCGACATGGCCTGCCGACGAGCCAGCCCCGAAACCTTGCAGGGGCTGACGAGGAGGCGCAGGGCCGGGCGGCCTGCCGGCCGTAGCAGAAGCCCCAGAGCTGGAAAAAGGAGTGGATGAGGGCGCCCACCTTCGCCAAGGCTACGGTGGGCGGCCTTCTGCGAAGGCCGGAGGGGAGTTCGGCGCGCGAGCGTTTTCTTTCCCCCTTTCTTTGTCGCCCTGACAAAGAAAGGGGTCATGCCTTCGCGCTCATATCGTAATTCCACGCCAGCCTCTTGAGCAGCGGGACATGCGCTAGAAAACGGTCCACCTTCCGCAAGAACGCGGAGCCGGGACGGTACTCGGAATCGGGGAGCCGGAGGAACTTGCGGACCAGGACGACGGCGTGCTCGTAGAGCTTCTCCACAAAATCCACCGCCTCCACGCGGGCATCCGTGAACTTCGCCTGCCAGGCGAGCCGGCGGAGGTCGTCCATGGAGAACCCTTCCGTGGCGTCATCCGCGCAGGAGACCGCATGCATGTGCCTGCGTCGCAGCACTTTCTTGAGCGCATCCCACAGCGGCTTGAACAACCGGTAGCTCCACTTGGCCGGCTCGTAGCCCACGAGGAGGATGCCCCCCGGGCGCAGCACGCGCCGGAATTCGCACATCGCCAGGAGCGGGGAGGAGAAGTGGTGGAGGCTGGCCGTGAGGAAAACCCCGTCCACGGACGCATCGGGAAAGGGGAGGTGCAGCGCATCCAGGACAGCGAAGGTGCCCCGCGCGTCGATGTGCAGCCGCTTGGCGGCTTCCGCCACCCAGCGGACGGAACCCGGGGAGACGTCGCTCACCACCACGCGGTGCCCCTCCTGCAGCAGCGCCAGCGAATGGGCGGCTCGCCCCGCCGCCACTTCCAGGATCACCGCATCCTTCCCCAACGCACGGAGGGGGTCGGCGAACGGGGGCCGCCTGCGGTCCAGAGCCCGCGCGAGATCGAAGGTGCGGCTGCGCACATCGTACGTTTCCGCGTCCATCCCCCCGATGGTATCGCGCGGGAACGTTTCATCAATCCAGATGGCATCATCCAGACGCAACCGTGCCGCGGGAAGGACGGGGTAGGGAAAAACTGCCTCCACAGTGGATAAGGATGACGGGAAACGGCGACGAGTGCAATGTGTCCGCTTCCCTTTCCCCTCTCATTGACCCTATACTCCTGCCATGTTGCGCTCCCACACTTGCGGCGAACTCCGCCTCTCCGACGAAGGCAAAAAGGTGACGCTCTGCGGGTGGGTGCACCGGCGGCGGGACCACGGGGGATTGATCTTCGTGGACCTCCGCGACCGCTACGGCCACACGCAGGTCGTCTTCCATCCGGAGGATAAGGAAGTCTTCTCCCTGGCGGAGAAGATCCGCCCGGAGTGGGTGCTCAAAGCGGAGGGGACGGTGAGCAAGAGGATCGAGGGCGCGGAACGAAAGGACAAGTCCACGGGGGAGATCGAGGTATTGGTGAAGGGCATGACGGTGCTCAACGAGGCCAAGACGCCTCCGTTCGAGATCGACGTGGATGCCGATGCCAACGAGGAGGTGCGCCTGCAGTACCGCTACCTGGACCTGCGCCGCGAGCGCATGAAGGAGAACCTCGTGATGCGCCACCGCCTCCTCCAGGCGACGCGGCGCTTCTTCTACGACCGCGACTTCATCGAAGTGGAGACGCCCATCCTCATCAAGGGAACGCCGGAGGGCGCGCGCGAGTACGTGGTGCCGAGCCGCGTCTACCACGGCCTCTTCTACGTGCTGCCGCAGTCGCCGCAGCAGCTCAAGCAGCTCACGATGGTGGGCGGGCTGGACCGCTACATGCAGATCGCACGGTGCTTCCGCGACGAAGACCTGCGCGGCGACCGCCAGCCGGAGTTCACGCAGATGGACTTGGAGATGTCCTTCGTCACCGCCGAGGATGTGATGGCAATCAATGAGGATGCACTCACCAGCATTACGAAAGAGCTGCGCCCGGACGTTGCGATCAAGCAGACGCCCTTCCCCCGACTCACCTGGGAACAGGCGCTGGCGACGTACGGATCGGACAAGCCGGATTTGCGCTTCGGGCTCACGTTCACGGACATGACGGAATTGGCCAAGGGCTGCGGCTTCGGCGTCTTCGCGGACGCGGTGAAGGCGGGCGGCGTGGTGAAGGGCTTGCGGGTGGAGGGCGGCGGAAGCTTCTCCCGCAAGGAGACCGATGACTTGGGGGAAGTGGCCAAAGTGTACGGCGCCAAGGGGCTGGCGTGGATCAAGAAGGTGAACGGGAAGTTCGAAGGCATCCCCGCCGCCAAGTTGGGTGATGACGTAGCGGGGAAAATGGCGGACAAGGCGGGGATGAAGGACGGGGACATCCTCTTCTTCACAGCCGACAAGTTCGAGACTTCCTGCATCAGCCTGGGAGCCGTGCGCTCGGAGATCGGGAAGAGAAAGGATTTGGCGGACCCCAAGGTCTTCGCCTTCGCGTGGATCACGGACTTCCCCATGTTCGAAACGGAGAAGGAGACACAGGAACTTCAGGCCATGCACCATCCGTTCACGCGGCCGAAAGAGGAGGACCTCAGCCGCCTGGAGAAGGAACCGCTCGCGGTAAAGGCGGAAGCATACGACGTGGTGCTCAACGGCTACGAGATCGGCGGAGGCTCCATCCGCATCCATGAACGCGCGCTGCAGAAGCGGATCTTCGACATCCTGAAGATTACGGACGAGGACGCGGAGCGGCGCTTCGGCCATATGCTCCGCGCCTTCGAGTATGGCGCCCCTCCCCATGGAGGCATCGCTTGGGGCTTGGACCGCATGGCCATGCTCTACGCAGACGAGCCCAACATCCGCGAAGTGATCGCCTTCCCCAAGGACCAGAAGGGAAAGGACCTCCTCCTCGGCGCTCCGTCAATGATCCCGGAAAAGCAGCTGAAGGAGCTGGGGGTGAAGATCGTCCAATGACCGAAGCGTATAGCGTATTCCGTAGTACGTAGTACGTATGACTGACAAGTGAGCCGGTGATACGAAATACGTAATACTAACTACGTCATACGCCTCCCATACCCCCTCCCTTCTGCCATTTCTCATTTTGCATTTTGCATTTACCATGGAGCCATGACCACTCCATCCGACCCGAAGAAAGAAGAGCTTCTGAAGTACCAGCAGGAGAGCCTGAAACGGATTCAGGCGGATGAGGCGGGGCGGGAAAAGAGGCAAGCGCAGCGGCGCACGGAGAAGGAGGAGTTCGCGGAGCGGAGCACGGAAGCCGTGGCTGCCGCGCAGCAGGCGGAAGCGCAGAAGGAGAAGGAGGCGGCTGTGTGGAAGAAAGCGGACCTGGAGCGGAAAGCCGCGGTGGAAGCCGAGAGGAAGCGAAAGGAGGCGGAGGCGGCGCATCGGACGGAAGAGAAGGCGAAGAAGGAGGAGTACGAGGGAAAGCGGAAGGCGTACTTCGCTTCCCTGCAGGAGGCGACGGTGCGCAAAATGCGGCAGGAGAAGGAGAAGACGGAGCTCAACCATGAGCATGCCCAGCTCGTGGAGACGGCGGAAGTGCAGGCGCGCACGGCGCGCATCGCGGCGGAGAAGGAGGAGATGAAGATGAAGGCGGAGGTCGACCGCGAACTCATCGCCAAGCGCGATGTGCTGATGCAGGAGATGCAGGAGAAGCGCACGGCCGTGCACAAGCGCGAGATGCAGGCGAAGATGAAGCTGGAAGGGGAGAAGCTCTCCCGCCTGCGGCCTCTGGAGCTTCGGCATCAGGACCCTTCCTCTTCCGCCCTCAAGGCGGCGGTGGATCGTGAGTGGCGCCAGAAGTCAGCCGAGATCGAGCGGAAGGCGGGGGAAGAGCGCTCCGCCGTGGAAGCGGAATCGACGCTGCGCAAGAAGAAGCTGGAAGCGGACGCGCAAAAGAAGAAGGCCGACATCGAACGCCAGACCTCGCAGGAGAAACAGCAAATTGACCTCCGGCTGCGTCTGGAACGGGAGCGGATTGAGAAGGAAATGCAGGAGAAGAGGCAGGGGGGATGAGGTGTGTATTTCTGGTGCCGAGGAGAGGACTCGAACCTCTATGGGATTGCTCCCACCAGCTCCTAAGGCTGGCGCGTCTGCCGTTCCGCCACCTCGGCACGGACCCAGTGTATATCTCCTTCCGCCCCCTGCCCACTTCCCTCCTTCCCCCTTTCAGCCTACCATCCCCCCATGAGCCGCACGGGGGGTATCTTCCTCTTTCTCTACATCCTCGTCGGGATGGGCTACACATTCCTCACGCGCAGCCTTCCGCTATACCATGCGGTATCCGATGATGCGCGCGTGCAGCAGGCCTTCACCATCGCCCTGAATATCGCCGGCTGGCCGTGGAACCTCGCCTGCCTGTGGGGACCGCCGGGGAGCGGGTACGGCTACATGGGCGCCACGTTGTGCGTGATCCTCATCTGCGTCATCGCAGGGGTTGCGTACGCATTGGACAGCGCCTCGCCCTGAACGCTTCAGGAGGACGGGCAGTTGAGGCAGTAACCGGGGTGCGAGTCCGGCATGCTTGGATGCGCACGGCACTTTCCCTGGATGCAGTAGTAGACGCTGCTGTAGTAATCGAAGTCCTGCACCCAGGGTTCATCGGGGAATCGGCACAGTTCCGGATGTGCAACGGGACAGAAGCGGATGGAGATCTGATAAGCAGGCTTGCCGTCGGATCCCGTGAAGCTGTCCCAGTCATACACAGCTCCCGGCCAGGGGGCATACGGCCAGTTTCCCGGCCCCAGGTACTCCTGGATGCCCGGCGGCACGTTGCGGTCCACATCCCCGGGCCACGCCCCTTGCTGGTCGATGGCCATCTGAACGGTCGCCTTGGCGATCTCCGAGAGTTCCGCGCTCGCGCGGGACATGCGCGCCTTCTCCATAACCCCGCCCACTCTTCCGAAGATGAAGGATGTAAGAGTGGCAAGGATGGCGATAACCATGATGATCTCCATCAGGGTGAATCCCCGAAGTGTCGGATGCGCCTTGGGCAGAGCGGGTTTCCGGGAAGGTTTCTTGTGCACGGTAGACAGTATAGGGCGCAACAAGGCATAAAAGGAATATCCCGTCCCCATCCCTGTCCATGGAACCTTTCTCCCTTTCCCCCCAGTCAATCCCTCAGGACGACGGGCAGTTGAGGCAGTGGCCGGGATGCGTATCCGGCATGCTGGGGTGCGAGCGGCACTTCCCCTGGATGCAGTGGTAGGCACTGCTGTAGTAATCGAAATCCTCCGCCCAATCTTCATCGGGGAAGGTGCAGAGCTCCGGATGGCCTATGGGGCAGAAGCGGATGGAGATCTGGTACACCTGTTTGCCGTCGGAGCCGACGAAGGCATCCCAATCGTACACGGTGCCCGGCCAGGGGGCGTCCGGCCAATTGCCGGGGCCGAGGTACGCTTCCACCCCCGGCGGTATGGCCCGGTCCACATCCGCAGGCCACGCCCCTCCGGCATCAATGACGTACTGGTACGTGGCCTTGGAAATTTCCGTCAATTCCACGCTCGCGCGAGACATGCGCG
Organism: Candidatus Peribacteraceae bacterium; assembly: GCA_041661065.1. Lineage (NCBI taxonomy): Bacteria > Candidatus Peregrinibacteriota > Candidatus Peribacteria > Candidatus Peribacterales > Candidatus Peribacteraceae bacterium. Next base: position 1,171,675 of record JBAZVD010000001.1, on the reverse strand, counting down.
CTTTCTCCAGCACACCGCTGATGCGGCCGAACACGAAGGAGGCGATGGTGGAAATGATGGCCATGACCACAAGCAGCTCCAGCAACGTGAAGCCGCGGAAGGATGGCCGGAACCGCTCCCTGTTCTTCCTGCCGCGCATGGGACGCTTCGTCATGGAGTACAGTGTAAACCTTCCCGCCATCGTTCTCACCCCGGTTACGGCCTGCGAAGCCGATGCGCCCTCCCCGCTTTCAATCGCCGCCGCTGCTCCGGCGTGTGGCGATACCGGTACGCATGCAACTCCGCCGGATCCGCGTCATCTTCCTCTTCCGGTATGGACGGCGCCCCTTCTGTGAGCACGCTGATGCACGCTTGGCGGATCGTCTCGCGTACTGCGGGAGCCGGGTCGGGAGTGCAGAACCAATGCTCGCGCTGCAGAAGGCTTTCCTCCGCCCTTCGTTCCGCCTCTTCCTGCAATGCCTGTCGTCGCTCGTCGTCCGTAGGGGCTCCGTTCCGCTCTATCTGATCATGGATGATCGCCGCCATGGAAACGACTGCCGCTCGCGCCTTCGCGGGGTTGCCATTCAACGCAACCAGGTGCGCGCACAAAGTCTCCTGTTCCAGGCTCAGTTGCAGCATAGGCAAACCATCGCATGTCTTCCCCCCTCCGTCAACGGTCCGCAAGGGATACGTTCCCTCTCTCCTCTGCACCGGGCAAAGAGTCGCCCTTCATTCTTTAGGAGAAATGCATAAATATGAGAATATATGGCCTTTCTTGGCTTAGGGAATGGGAAGATGAGTGATTGTCAGAGTAATATTTTTATTGTATAATAATAACAATAACACACATGCCTAACCGACTGCGCCACATCCTCCTCGCACTCTTGGGGATTGCCCTCCTCTCCGCTTTCTCGCTGTGGATGGCGGGGGATTACATCGGTGCATTGGTGGCCACCACGGACCGTCTGCCGGGCGTTGTGGATGACACATCCGCGCAATTTAAGCCCGTGGGGAAAGGCTGGAAGCGGGATACGCTGGGCGGGTACGGCACCACGCACGCGCTCCATGCGGTGACCGTGGCACAGGGGAATGTTTCCGCATGCTGGACGGCGCCCGCCCTCACGGCGGGTCCGTACCGCGTGTACGCAACGTGGCCGCAGAATGAGGCGCTGGGGAACGTGACGTACACCGTGGAGGAAGGGAAGACCGTCCTCCTCAGCAGGGAAACGGACCAGGGATTGGAGCCGCAGGGGGAGGTGTGGGAATGGATGCCCTGGCAACTCCTGGGGGAAGTGTCGCTGGAGAAGGGGAAGAGCGTCCGGCTCTGCGTGAGCGCGCCCAACGCCACCAAGTTCGCAGCCGACGCCGTACGCTTCGTGAGCGCGGAACGAGCGCAGCGCGCCGTTTCCCTCTTTCCCTCCGGCACGTACCTGCAGGGCGAAGGGGCCCACCCCGAAGGTGAAGGCGGCTGTGCCATCCGCTGCACCGCGCCGGAACGCTGCGCGCTCGTGTGCGGCGAGCAGAAGTACGGGCGCAAGGACGGGGGCATGGAAGGGCAGTATGACTTGGTGCGCGGAGATACCGGAACGGTCTGGACATTCGAGGACGTGAGCCCTGGGGAGTACGCCATTCACGTCACCTGGCCGGCGAACGTGGTGAAGAGCATCGCGCTCGCGCGGGGGCTGGACTTCACCGTAACGGAGAAGGGAACCATCAAGAACACGCTGGGGAAATTCACCCTCCCCGTGCAGGAACTCACCAAAGCTCCGTCGGGCCCCGAGTGGGAAGGGGAACGCTGGAAGGAAATGGGGACCGTGCGCATCGGGCAAGGCGATGAGGTGCAAATCCTCCTGGAGCCGCCGGTGAAGCCTGCCTCCCTGCAGGACGTGACGTCATTCGCGTATCCCGCGGATGCCGTGGCGCTCGTGCCCAAGGCGCCCCTGCCGGTCTTCCCTCCCGCCTCCGCGATCGTTGCGGATGACGGCGGACCCTCGTTCTCCATGGCCGCCCCGCGGTACTGGGAATCCAAACCCGGAGGATACGGCTTCGGCCACAAAGTGCTGCACGAGCAGCGCTCGAACGAAGATGGGGAGGCAACCTGGTCATTCGGGGACGTGCATCCCGGCACCTACGAAATCTTCGCCACCTGGCCCGCCAATGAAGCGGCGGAAACGCGGGCGTCCTTCCGCGTGAGGGAACAGGGGCAAGCCGATTCCCCCCTGCCATCCGTGGACATGTCGCATCATCCGCGCGGCGCGCTGCGGGGGGATTCCCTGCGCTGGCAACGTGTGGGGACGGCGAAGATTGTGGAGGGCAAGAACGTGCGCGTCACCACAAAGGGCGGGGTGGCCGATGCCGTAGCGCTGCTCCCGGAAGGGGCGGCGGACGTGCCGCTCGCCCTCAAGATCACCATGGCCCGGGAGGGGAAAGGGGCCGCACAGGCCGGGACGGACATCGTCTACAACATCGCGCTCTTCAATGAGAGCAGCACGCACCCCGCGCGCGGCGTTGTTCTCCATGCCAAGAGCCCCGAGAAACTCACGTTTGACGCGAAGAAGAGTTCACCGGAATGCGCCGTACGGAAGGATGTAGTCCTCTGCTCCCTGGGGGACATCGCCCTCCGCACGACGCGCGACGTGCGCATTGTCTTCATGGTCCCGGATCGGGGCCTGTGCAGCCTGGCGGTGGAGCAGCAAGTGGAAGCGCGCCTCCAGAGCGGGGAGAGCTTCCTCAGCACGGAATTGCGGGACATTGTGGCCTGCACCCCTTCCTCCTCCCTCCCGGAACACGCCGCCCCTGAACGCGCGCCCCAGGGACCCGACCTCGTCCTCATCAAGACAGGGAGCGCTTCCGTCCTTCCCGGCGGCATCGTCACGTACATGCTCACCGCCAAGAACGTGGGGGCCAAGGAGGCGACGAAGGTGGTCGTCTCCGATTTCATCCCCGACTGGCTCACGTTCGTCCCGGCCGATTCGGACCCGTCCTGCGTGCAGGAGGGAGACATCGTCTACTGCCGGAGCCCGGACCGCAAGAGCGGTTTTCCGCTGCCGCCGGGTGAGGAGAAAGCCTTCCGCGTCAGCTTCGCCGTGCCTCCCACGGCAAAGTGCGAGAGCATCATCGCCAACCGCGCGGGCATACAGGACGCCGGCGAGGCGGAAGAGGATGCGGAGAACAACGGCAGCATGGCCATGACGCGCGTGGCGTGCCCCCTCCCTCCTCCCACGCCGATTTCCGTGAGCGCCCGAAGGGAAGGGGAGACGCCGGTGCGCCGCAATTCCCGCCTCACGTACGCCGTGACCGTGAAGAACGACAGCGAGGCGCTGGATTCCGGCGACATCACCCTGCGCATCCCTCTGCCGCCGCACCTCACCTTCCTCACGGAGGGGAGCTCCAATGCCTGCAGGGTGGATGCGGAGGGCATGACATGCATCCTCTCCCCCTTGAAACCCGGCAGGAAGGCCGACGTGCACGTTGCAGCTCTCGCCGCGTCCGATGTGGGCGCATGCGACGCCCCCCTTACTCTCGCAGTGGATACCATCGTGGACGGGAACCACGTCTCGCACGCGGTCGCGCCCACCCAGAGCATCACCTGCCCCGCCGCGGATCTCGTGCTGGGGCTTGCGCAAAGCCCGCTCTCCCTCACGGCGCCGGGCAAGGAGGCGCTGTACACGCTCACCCTGCGGAACGACGGGCCGGAAGACGCCATGGGGGCTTCCGCCGGCATCCCGCTTCCCCCCGGGCTCACCCTCCGCAAGGAAGGCACCAGCCCACTCTGTTCCCTGCAAGACTCCCGCATCGTGTGCGGCGGCGGGGACCTTGGCCACGGGACACTGCTGCGGCGGGGGGAGGAACGGAGCTATCCCATCGCCTTCGACGTCGCCTCCGACCATGCATGCGGGGAACCGCTCGCGCTGCGCGCCATCGCGCGCCTCCTCCTCTCTCAGGATCCCGTGAGCGCGAACGACTGGGCGGAAGCGCGCACCCCCGTGGAATGCCTCTCCCTGGAAACGGGCATACGGCGGGATGAGGAAGCTCCCGTTTCCCCCGGGGAACCCGTCGGGTACGTCACCACGGTGGAGAACCCCGGCAGGCTCCTGGAGGCGACCGGAGTGAAAATGGAATTCTTCCTCCCCCTCGGATTCACGTTCCTTCCCGAGGAGAGCGACCACCTGTGCTACATGGAGGCCGGACGCATGATCTGCGACATCGGCACCATGCCCCCCGGGGACAAGCGCGACGTGCACACCATCTTCGCCGTTTCCTCTTCCATCCGATGCAAATCAGAAGTGGAAATGGGCGTCCAGGTCCGCACGGAGCGCGCCAAGACGCTGCCGAAGGAAGTGCTCACGGCGACAGTGTCATGTCCTACGGCGGACCTTTCCGTTTCCCTCACGGGCTCCTCCAGCGTGGTGCAGGGCATGAGCACGCCCCTCACCCTCACGGTGATGAACCACGGCCCCCAGCAAGCACAGGGCGTGCGTGCGCGCCTGATCCTCCCGCCGGAGCTCGCACTCTCCCCTTCCCAATCCGACGCAGGCTGCAAGCAAACGGAGAGGACGGTCACGTGCAACGGGGGGAGCACGCAAGGCTTCACCCTTAATGTGGATGAAGCGCGTTCCGTACGGCTCACCATCGTCCCGTCCACCGACACGCTGTGCGGGAAGAGCCTGCGCAGCGAGGCGGACATACAGAGCCCCATGTTGGATGAGAAGCCGGAGAATGACAGCGATGCACACAACGTGCGCATCCTGTGTGAAGGCGTGAATATCGTGCTCACGAGCGAATCTCCCGCCGCCGTCCATCCCGGCCAGCCGTTCTCCGTGACGTACCGCATCATCAACCGCGGGCCGGACACCGCCGCGCACGTCAACGTGCGAAGCTCCCTCCCCGCCGGCACCACTTTTAACCGGGCGCAATCCGCCGCGGGATGCCGGCAGATAGGGACGGATGTCTTCTGCACGGGGGAAACCCTGGAAGGTTTCATCTTGCGGAAGGATGAGATGCAGACCTTCACCGTCTCCTACGGGACCTCCGTCGCCCTCGGCTGCGCTTCCCGTATCAACATGAAAGCGGAAGCACTCACGAGCTCCACGGAAACGGACGGGGAAGACAATGCGGTTTCCGCCGCCCTTCCGGTGAAGTGCGACGCACAGGGAATGGGGCGTGCCTCGGTGGACCTCTCCATCGAAAGCGCACCGCCCGCCCCCTACCCCAGCCCCGGGAAGACGTCGCAGTTCGGCATCACCGTGCGGAACGCGGGGCCCGACATCGCCAAGGACGTCTTCCTCTCCCTCACGGTGCCTTTGGGCTTCCGCCTGGACACTTCTTCCGCCCCCCTGGAGTGCGCCCAGCCTTCGTCCACGGAAATCATCTGCGGCGCGGGCGGGGATGTGGGCTTCCAATTGGGTCAAGGCCAAACGGTCCGCTTCACCGTACCGGTGCTCGCCCCTTCCGCCCAGCAGCTCAAGTGCGGTGCTTCCGTCCGCACGGCGGCGGGCGTACGCACTTCCGCGTATGACACCAATCCCCTCAACGATGCCACGCAGGGCTTGTTCCCCGCCCTCTGCCCATACGACCCCTTCGGGGCCCAGTGATCCTATGCGTACACACCGTGGTCACCCACAGCGAGAAGGGCGGACGGCTATTCCACCGGGCATTCACTCCATAAACCCAATCCCTGCTGCCGTGCTTCCCGCTCCAAACGGTTGTATTCGGCGAGACGGGGATGCGGGTAGCGCTTGTAGCTGAAGGCGTAGCCTTCGCCGATCATCTGCGCCCCGAGATCCTTTCCATCCAGGATCACGTACCGCAGGAGCCTGCCGTAGTAGTCGCGGTCTTCATCCGGTTTCCGCTCCAGCGTGACGGACTTCCCCTCCGCCAGTTCCTTCATCCGCGCGGAGGCCTCCTCGCCGAAGCACTGCACGGGCTTGCGGGGGTCCACCGTCTCGGGCGTATCGATGCCGACGATGCGGACCTTCTCGGCCTTGTCGGCAGAGACCTGTACCACCACCGTGTCGCCGTCGATCACTTCGGTGACGGGGACTCCTTGAGTGGAGGAACAGGCGATGAGGATGATGGGGAGAATGAGGATGGTGTGGTAGTGCATGGGAGGGGGGGGATTCCGACGTTGCCGAGGATTCCGACGAACGTTACAGAGAGACATAGAGTCGTGTGAGGAGATAGCTGACGCGTTGGATGTGATCATCGACGCCGGTGTATTGCGCGGAGGCCAGATAGTGGAGGTCACGTGCAAGCATGGATTGGTAGTGCAGCTCTTCCAACGAAGAAATGGAGATCGTCAGGTAATGCCGTTTATCCTTCCGTGTACGCCGCATGTTCCCTTCTGCAATATTCGTGGGAACGCTTGAGGCCGAACGGCACATTTGATCAACGAGACGGAACCGTTCATTGGGGGGAAATGTCTTGGTGAGGTCGTATATGAACAGGCAGAGACGATGTGCTTCCTGCCAGACAATGAGCCTCTCATAGGGTCGCTGATGCATGCCATGACGCTATGCCCCTCAGATTCCACCCACAATGATCCTGTTTTCAGTTCTTTTCCCTATGGTCAACTTCTCGGCTTGTGCAAAACAATAAAGACGTTCTACCACGGCATGGAACGCCCCCGTACAACGAGCAATGACCGATCTTCGGAATCGTCGGAGTCTTCGGAATCCTCAGATCTTCGCTTCCTCTCCCTCCTTCACTTCCTCCGCTTCCTTCTTCACTTTCGTTTTCTTCTCCTTCCTCAGCAGCTTCACCTCCTCCGTAAGCTCTTCCACCCAATGGCGAGGCTTCGCGCGGTCGGCGAGCACACGTTCCGGAACCCGCAGCGTGGAGCCGCTGATCTTCCACTGGGGGTGCTGGCGCAGGAGCTGCATGATTTCCTTCGCCGTCACGCGGGGGCTCAGGGTGAGCAGGATGTCGCGCTCGTTCTTGCCGACCTCCTCCGCCTTCACGCGGACCACGCCGCTGCCGCGGCACGCCATCTTGAGGCGGAGCACATGGAAGAGGTTCACCACCTGCCGGGGCGGCTCACCGTACTCTTCGCGCAGGTCGGCTTCGAACTCCTTGAGCACGACCTCCTCCTCGCTCCCCGCCAGCTTCTGGTACACCGAGATCTTCTCCTGCTCATCGGGGATGTAGAAAGAGGGGATGAACGCCTCCACCGGGATCTGGATCTCCACCTGTTCCTCCACCTCATCCACTTCCTTGGCGCCCGCGCGCATCTCTTCCACCGCCTGCTTGAGCATGCGCAGGTAGTGGCTGACGCCCACGGTCTGCATGGTGCCGGATTGGCTGGCGCCCAGGATTTCCCCCGCGCCGCGGATCTCCAGGTCGCGCATGGCCACCTGGAAGCCCGAGCCGAGCTCGCAGGCTTCCACAATGGCCTTCAGGCGCTTCTTGGCGTCGTCCTTGAGGCGCTGCGTGTGATAGAGGAAGTATGAGTACGCCTGCAGCCTGCTGCGACCGACGCGCCCGCGAAGCTGGTAGAGCTGCGCCAGCCCGAACCGCTCCGCCTCGTTGACGATGAGCGTATTGGCGCGCGGCAGGTCGATGCCGTTCTCGATGATAGTGGAGGAGACGAGCACGTCGAACCTTCCCTCCTTGAAGGCCAGGATGCGCTCCTCCAGCTTGTCGGGGGAGAGTTGGCCGTGGCCGACCACGAATGTGGCTTCGGGGATCATGGCGCGCAGCTTGTCCGCGAACGCGTCGATGGTCTCCACGCGATTGTGGAGGACGAACACCTGCCCCTTCCGCTTGAGTTCCGCGAGGATCGCCTGGCGCACCAACTCGTCCGAATACTTCCGCACCTCCGTGATGATGGGGAGGCGGCCGGGCGGAGGCGTGGTGATGGTGGTGATGTCGCGGAGCTTGTGGAGCCCCAGGTTGAGCGTGCGCGGGATGGGTGTGGCGGTGAGCGTGAGAATGTCGATGTTCGCTCGCATCGCTTTGAACGCCTCCTTCTGCTTCACCCCGAACCGCTGCTCCTCGTCGATGATGAGCAGGCCCAGGTTGAAAAACTTCACGTCCTCCTGCAGCAGGCGGTGCGTGCCGATGACGATGTCCACGTCGCCCTTCCGAAGCTTCTGCAAAATCTCCTTCTGCTCCGCGGCGGTGCGGAAGCGGCTGAGCATCTCGATGCGCACGCCGAACTTCCCCATGCGTTCCATGAACGTGTGGTAGTGCTGGTCCGCGAGGATGGTGATGGGGGCGATGAGCGCCACCTGCTTGTTGGAGGCCACCGCCTTAAACGCGGCGCGCATGGCCACCTCCGTCTTCCCGAAACCCACGTCCCCGCAGATGAGGCGGTCCATGGGATGCTCGCCTTCCATATCCTTCTTGAGGTCGGCGATGGCGGCGCGCTGGCCGGGCGTCTCCTCGTAGGGGAACGCCTCCTCAAACTTCCGTTGCTGCTCCGTATCCTCGGCGTAGGTGTGCCCCTTGCTCCGCGCGCGCTTGGCGTAGAGGTTGAGGAGCTCCTTGGCGATCTGCTTGGTTTCCGTACGCATCTTCTCGGTGACACGCTTCCACTCCACGGTCCCGAGCCTGTTGAGGACCGGCTCCTCCCCCTCCTCGTGCACGAACTTGCTCAATTTATCCGCCTGGTCCACGGGGATGAACAGCTTGTCGCCGCCCGCGTAGGTCAATTCCAAATACTCCCGTGCAATACCGTCGATCTCCTTCTGGGTCATCCCCTCAAAGTGCCCGATCCCGTGGTCCATATGCACCACGTAATCCCCCGGCTGCAGCGACGTGATGAAATCCAGGGCGAGCTTCGCCACCGACCTCTGCTTGCCGGCCTTGCGCAGCGTGAAGATCTCGCGGTCCGTGAGGAGCGCGGCCTTAAGGTCCGGGTTCTGGAGGGAGTGGGGGAGCAGGTCATCCTCGTGTGCGGGAATGAGGATGATGGAGCCGGAACGGCTGCGCTCCGGGCCAGCCGACGTGCGGCCGTTTTCCAGAACGGGGATGCGCTCTTCCTTGAGGATGCCATGCAGTTCCTCCGCGCGCTTGGTGACGATGAGCAGCGTCCACTCCTGCGCCAGCTTGTCGCGCACGTCGTTGAGGAAGTCCGCGAGCGTGTAGAATTTGAGGACCGAGAGGTAGCGGAGGTGCGCATGGTTCGCCGCGGATTCCGGGAAGGCCGTAAAGCTCAGCGTGGCTGTTTTCGGTTGGAGTTCCAACGAGGCTTCGATGTCATCCTGATCGTCCAGCACGAGGAGGGATTCCTCGGGTAGCTGGTCCGCGAGCTTCTGCGTCCGCTGGAACGTGGCGGGGAAGATATCCAAGTGCTTCCCGGCCGGAGTGACGTTGGAGAGGTCCGCGGCATCCACCGCGTAGATCTTCTGCACCTTGTCGAAATCGAACATGACGCGGTACGGATGCGCCGATTGGATGGGGAAGATATCCAGCGTGTCGCCGATCCTCCGGTACTGTCCGGCGCGGAGGTACAAGTCTTCGCCGTGCGCGTAGCCGCGCTCCAGCAAATCTTCCACGAACGTGGTGAAGGGGAGGCTCTCGCCTTCCTTCATGCGGATTTTCCTGCGGGAGAGCTCCTGAAAAGAGGGGAACTCCGCATCCCACGATTCCCGGTCACAGAGGAATGCCGCTGCTTCACCTCCTTCGCGCCCCATGAACTGCAGGTACATCTGCATGCGCTCCGGCAGCACGCGGCCCGCCTCATCCTGCACGGGAAGGAGCCGATGGGACGGCACCTCGAAGAATTGCAGCCAGTGCTGCAGCGCCTCCACGCCGCCGTGGTTCTGCGTCACTACCAGGGCGGGCTGCGGATGGAAGGAGAGGATGTGGCTCAAGAGCAGCGCCTTGGCGGTTTCGTTCGAAGCGCCGGAAATCACCAGCCTGTGCTTCGCCCTCAGGAGCTCCGAAAGCTCCTGATGGGTCGTTTCCCCGAGTAATAGTGAAGGTTTCATGCGAATGCCGATGGATCGCCCGAGCATCCCTCACAGAAAAATTCTGTGAGGTGATTCCTGTAAACATCGAAAAGGTGAAGTTCCCTCTCGGGCGATGTCACAGATAGGATACGACGAAACTTGGAATTTTGCAAGGGTATTCTCCCATGGATGGCTCCTGAAGGAAACCGAGGATTCCGACGAAGGACGCCCGTTAGCCGGCGGTTTAAACCGCCGGCTAACGGCGGGGGCGCCCCCGGAATTCATTCCGATTTTCTATTCAAACGAATCTCTTCGTCGGAATCCTCGGCAACCTCGGCATCCTCCAATTCACTCCTCCTGCATCCGCAGCGGCATGATCAGGTGGAGGTACCGCGGGTTCTCCGGAAGGGTGAAGACCGCCGGATGGAGACTGTCGGTGACCTTCATGAGGACATTGTCCGCATGGATGTGACCCAGGAAATCCAAAAGGTAGCTGCTGCTGAGCGCGATCTTGTTGTCCCCGCCCGCCACCTCCGCGGGGAGCACCGCCTCGTCCCGCCCGATCTGCGTCTGCGGCGTGGACATCTTCACTTCCCCCTTGGTCATGCGGAACGTGAGGTTGTTGTTCATCTCCTTGGCGAAGTAGTGCATGCGCTTTACGGTTGTGGAGAATTTGTGGGCGGCGAAGAGGGAAGTGGTCTTGCCGTCCTTGGGGAGGATCTGCCGGTAATCGGGGAACTTGCCGTCGATGAGGCGGGAGAGGAGGCGCACGTTCCCCACATGCATCTCGATCTGCTGCTTACTGAGAAAGATGGAAATTTCCGGGACGTTTATGGTGCCCGCCTGATCCTTCTTTCCTTTCTCCTCCGTCCCGACCGCCGAGGCTTCAGCGGAGAGGGGCGACTTCTTGAGGCTGGCGCCGATGATGGAACGTAACTCATCCAATATTTTCGTCGGGATGATGCAGGAGATCTCTTCCCCCTTATCCTTCGTTTTGAGCGTGTACTCCGAAAGCCGGTAGCTGTCCGTGGCCACGAGTGTGAGGCTGGCGCCCGCGCGCTGAAAGAGAACGCCGGAGAGCACGGGGCGGAGCGTGGTCTTTGCGGAAGAGAAGGTGACGAGGTGGAGCGCTTCTAAGAGAGGCTCCGCCTCCAGCACGAGCGACGTCTGCCGGTCTATGGAGGCGATGGTGGGGTACTCGCTGGCCGCCTCGCCCGCGATCATGGTCTTGGCATGCTTGGAGGTGCACCGCAGTTGCGTTCCTTCCAAGGTTTCCAACAGAACTTCCGTATCGGAGTTGTACTGCGCAAAATTGAGGATGGCCTTGGCGGGAATAGTGATGGAACCTTCGTTCTCTATGGACGCGTCAAATTGGGTGATGATGGAAAGTTCCAAATCCGTCGCGCTCACTTTGCAGCGCTGCCCTTCCGCTTCCACGAGGACGTTGCCCAGAATGGGCAAAGCCTGCTGGCTCCCGATCGCCCTGCTTACAAGTTGGAGGGCGTGGAGAAGGTCTAGAGTGGAACAAGAAAACTTCATGACCTATAGGTAGAAAAGGAAAGGAACTATACATAATCCGTCGTAATAATACCATCTTCCCCTCCCTCCACAGGGAGACAAAGAATCATGTGGAAAACGGCACGATACCAAAGGGATTCTTGACAGAGGAGAGGGGGAAGAAAAGCGGCAGGACAGCCATACATCCCCCTATAGTCTTTCCGTCAGGCATTTCCCCGCAGAGGGAAGGCAGGAAAGTTCTTTACATTCATTTTGTGGAAAGGATGTGGAAAACCCGTGGATAACAGGGGGGAGAAGTGAAGGAAGGGAAACATTCACGCTTTATGGCTTCCATGAGCGACAAGCAGTGGAAGAGTGTGGAGAACGCCCCCTAAGTAAACTGGCGCTTCCACCGGCAGTTATCCACACGCGCTGTGGAGAAGGAAGGGAGGGGGATGGAAGCAGCGGGAGTTGTACACTTGTGGCGGGAGGCTCCTCTGCTACCATTCCCCTCCTTATTCTCCTCTTACGCTATGCCTCCCCCCACTATCAAGCCGGAGTTCTGCGCCCGCGATGAAGACCAGAAGTGTCTCTATGCTTCGGAAAGAGTTTGTCATCATGGAAAGATACAAGATGACAATGCGATGAGGAGAGTGTTAGAGGCCCAATATTGTGAATGGGCGACGGTGGGGAAGGTGCTTGGGAGCATGACTAAGGAAGGATTTGTACCGTCCTTTGACCAACAAGCGGAAGAAAGAAAGCGGGTTACTATTGCACTGTGCGCGCTGACAGCAGAAGCCTTCGGAGATATCGAAGACATGTTGAATGAGTGATCACCCGGGAGGACGTGCCGGGGATGAAAACGCTCACCGCAAATACTTCTTCCGTGCCTCCGCGTGCGGTGGGGTGATTCTATTACGTTTGGTGAGGACCTTCCCCTCCTTCATCGAGACGAAGCTCCTCTCCGGAACGTCCTCGGTGAGGAACGTGCCGCCCGCTATAAAGCTCCCGCCCCCGATCTTCACGCCGGGGTTGATGCCCACGCGGATGCCGAGGCGCGTGTCCGCGCCGATCACCGTTCCGAACTTGGCGAGGCCGGTGCCCACCTTCTTCCCGTCCACCACGGATTGGATTTCCCCTTCGTCCAGGCGGAAGTTCCCCGTCACGGTGCCGCCGCCGAAGGAGACGTTACTGCCGATGATGCTGTCGCCCACATAGGTCATGTGCAGCCACACGTTGTCCATGAGCACGCTGCCCTTCACCTCGCTCCCGAAGCCGATGACGCAGTGCTCCCCCACGCTCGATCCGCGGACCAGCGCGCCGTTGCCGATCACCGTCCCGCGCCCGATGAAGCACGGCCCGCTGACGGTGGCGTGCGGAAGGATACGCACCCCGTCCTCGATCACCACGTTCCCCTCCACCACGGCCGTCTTGTGGATCTTCGCCTTGGGGGAAATGCGCGGCTTCTTGATGTCCTTCAGGAACAGGTCCAGCAGCGGAAGGAGATGCCAGGGGTATTTGACCGCCTGCCATGTCCCCTCGTAGGGGACCACCACGTAGTTCTTCTTCTTGAAGAGCGCGGCGAGCGCGCGTTCGTATCCGTCATCACGCTTCGCGCTCGCCCTGAGGAGTTCCGCGAGGAGTTCCGAAGGCTCGTTGTGGACGTGCGCCACGATGTTCACGAGGTCGCTCGGCTCCTTGCCCGCGCCGGGTTTTTCCACCATGCCCGCGGCCCTCTTCCCTTTCACCTTCAGGTACCCTCCCGGGAAATACCGGGTCACGCGCTGCGCCAGAATGGCGCCGTCCACGCCCTTCGCCTTCGCGGCCTTGGTCAGTGCGCGGTACGCCTCCGGTTCGATCACATCATTCCCTCCCACAACCGTCACGGGGCCGTCGCAGTGCGGAAGAGCGGAGAGCAGCGCGCCCTGCATGCCCAAGTCCAATTTCTCCTGCTCGATGGTGGGGAGGGTGGGGAAGCGCAGGGCGATCTCTTGCAGGTTGTGGTTCCCCGAGACGAGCGTGATGTTCTTGCATCCGCCTGCGGCGAGCCGTTCCAGCTGCCGCCCCAGGAGCGTCTTGCCGCACAGGGGGACGAGGCTCTTTTCGGCGAGGGGCCAGAAACGGCGGGATCTGCCTGCGGCGAGGAGGAGGGTGTGCACGTTGCTATAATAGAGGATTCCGACGGCTCCGACGATACCGAGGATTCCGACGAATCTGTCAAATACGCACGAATTTCAATCGAGCACCAGGCTTACCGTCCCCTCGGTCGCGAGGTTCCGGAGGGGGACATCCTCCGTCCACGCCTCGAACTTCGGGTCCCGCACGATCACCTCCTCAAGCCGGTCTTCCTCCCACACCGTTGCGCGGAGGAGGGAGGATTTCGTCTCGCCGGGGAGCTCGTCGGCTCTTCCGGGGATGGTGATGGAGCGGGACGCCGTTGCCACGGTGAGTTGGGAAGGCTTGGATTTCCCGTTGCTCGTGACGGTGAGGGTGAGCGCCTCTTCCAGAACCACCGCCTCATCCCACGGCACGTCCGTGATGGGGATCTCGTACTCCTCAAGGATTGTCCTGTGGAGCGCGAGCGTCTCCGGAAGCGGGGAGGGGAGCAGCGCGCGGCGGACCGTGAGGCGGCCGGCGATTTCCGCAAGCGTTTCCGTGCTCACGTGGCGCTGGTCGGCGAGCACGAGCAGGTCCACCGTTCGCGCGAAGAACGGGAGCAACTCTCCCATCTCCTCGAGCGCCGTCAGGTCCTTCCCCCCGCCGATGAGCACTGTCTTCCCGCGCGCCGTGGTGAGGAGCGTGGCGGAACCCTGCGGGACGGGGAGGAACGAGACGCGGAGAAGACCATCCGCCTGCAGGGAGCGCTCGCGGAGGACCAGCAGGAGGATGCCCGCGATGGCGAGGAGAAGGAGGAGCCGGTGATGATGCGGCTTATTCAAGAAGGCAACCGGGAGGGAAGGAAGATGGTACGAGAGGAATGCAAAATTGGAAATGCAAAATGATGGAAGTAGTTCCAATGCGAAGGATAGCGACAGCATTTCACATTTCTCATTTCTTCATTTTGCATTTCACTTTCTCTTCATCCTCCTCCACCCCAGCATCGCGCCCGTGAGCGTCACAACGGCCGCCAGGCCCGCTCCCGACCCCGAGAGGGGCGCAGTGCCCGTCCAACCCGTTCCCCCCACGGCGATGCTCGCCGGGATGCCGGGGGAGGCGAGGCCCGCGGCGGTCTTGGCGCGGACCATCACGGTGAAGATGCCGGCGGGGACGCTCTCGAAGCGCACGGAGCGCGCCTCCGCGGGAATCACCTGCGGCGCGCCGAACGTGTTGCCGCGGTCCGTGCTCTGGAACACTTCAATGGAAGAGACGCTCTCCGCGCCCGCGGGGATCTCGAACGTCACGAGGACGTCGTACGCATTCTGCCGGCGCCCGTCGATGCGCAGTTGCACGTTCGCCACTGTCGGCGTGCCGCCCTGCGGAACGGGGAGGGAAGGCGACGCAGCTCCCGCGGGGAGGGCGGAGAACCGGGCGACGCTCGTGCGGGGGTCCACGGGCACCGGTGCGCCGCCATCCGCGCTCCAGACTTGCGTGACGGAAACCGAGTACACCGTGTCCGGCGCCTGCGGTTCCGTGACGAGCAAGATGGCAGGTCCCTGCAGGTAGATCCGGCTGATGAGCAACAGGGCGCCGCTCCCGTCCACGATGCGGAAGGCCGTGGCGGCATCCTGCTGCCCCACCGTCACCGCGCGGGAGAACGTGAGGAGCACGCCCGTCTGGGAAGCGCTCTGCGCCGAGAGGAGTTGCAGGCTTGCGGCGGCCGTGGGCGGCTCCTGCGCCGCGGGGGCGCCGGCCGGAATCTCCACGAACGCCTCGCTTCCGAACACCGTCCCCTCTTCCCCGTCTTCACCCACCGCGATGACCGCCACGTACAGGCTTTCCACCGCAGGCAAGTCCCGCAGCACGTATTCGGTGCCGGCATCGTCCGTGGTGGCGAAGTCATCGTACGTGCCGCCGTTCTGCAGGATGGACGCGTGGCTGTAGTAGATCCGGTAGCGGGCGATGCCCTGCTCCGCCGGCGCTTCCCAGGTGACCTTCACCGTTCCGTTCTCATAGGCCGCCTGCACTTCCTCAATGTGGGGTGGGGGGAGGGCGAGCGCCGCAACCGGCCACAGCGCAAGGGCGAAGACGGCCAGCGCACGCGTGAGAAGCGGGAGTTTGTACATCAGGATATTGTATCACAAGCAGGGTCTTGCGGCAATATTCCTCCACCTCAACCTACACGGATCTCATCGATCAGTTTTCTGCCTTCGAGCAGGCTCATTATCGCCTGTTGTGCCAATTGCCTGTGATAATACGCCAGGCATTCCCCGGAGACGGTGCAGGTGTCGCTAGCGATCACCACGCGAACGTTCTGTATCCTCCCGTGCGTAGCTTTACGGATCGCCTCTGTGACTGCGGAGACAAGGCGTTCGCTCTCCGTCGTCCCAAAGGATAGGGGATCCTGCGGAAGTTGCTCACTAGTACCATTCATGTTCTCATACTATTCCTGAATGGCCGGTGCCGCAACGCCAACTCCCAGCGCTTTTCCCAGCCCCAGACCCCACACCAGCCCCGCCATCCCGAGCGCCGTTACCGCGCCGAAGAGGAGCGTGTGGTACGCGGTGAGCAGGAAGGGGCTGAGGAGGAAGAGAAGGAGGCCGAGGCCGAGGGCGTAGAGCAGCCACTGCGAGAGTTCCTTCCTGCCGAAGCGCGCGGGCATGGTCCGGAGCGCCTGGGGCAGGAGGAGCGCGGCGAGGAACGTGTGGGTGATGATGGAGGTGATTGCCGCGCCCACGAATCCCTGCGAAGGGATGAGCGCCACATTGAGGGCGAGCGAGAGGAAAACGCCGAGCGTGAGTGAGGCAACGAGCGGTTTCCACCGGTGCCGGGTGAGGAGCACGTAGAAGCTGTACACCACGATGCCGTTGAGGAACATGGGGAACGCCAGGAGCCGGAGCGCCGTGTCCGAGCCGGGCTGCCCGGGCGCGCTCAGGTACGCCTGCGTGGTGAGGAGGCCCACGAGCGGGCGCGGCCACAGCGCGCCGAAGAGCGCGGCGGTGGAACCCAAGATGAGGATGGCGAGGAGCGTCTTGCCCAGGAGCCCCCGCGTGTCTTCCCCTTGGCCGTCACGCTCGCTGAGGATGGGCAGCGCGGAGTTGAGGAGGAACGTGGGGAGCAGGTACGCCATGTCCATCATCCGCTGCACGAATCCGTAGTAGGCGTTCTGCAGCTGGAAGTCCTGCGGCCGCAGCATGGAGATGAGGGTCACGTCGAACTGCCGGTAGAGCGCGGTGCACAGGAACGCCACGCCGTAGGGGGCGGCGAGGAGAAACAGGCGACGGAGGAGGGCGGCGTCCCAATGCATGCGGATCCGCTGTAGCCGGCGCGCGAAGAGGAAGGAGACGAGCAACAGCTCCGCCGCGCCCACGCTCCCGAAGGCGAGAAAGAGCCAGTACGTGCCGGCGTCCTCCGTGCCGCGTACGCCGCCTGCGATCACGGAGCCGATGAGCGCCACGGTGATGATGCGCTGGAACACTTCCGCCACGAACACGTACTGCATCCGGTGCCCCACCTGGAACACGGTGCGCAGCATCCCCGCCGCCAGCGTGAAGGCGGGCACGAGCGCTGCGATGGAAATCCCCAGCGGCAGCGGCGAGCCTTTCCAGTGTGGCATGAGCCACGCGATGGCCAACGCCGTCCCGAGCGATACGGCGAGGATCAGGAGCCGCAGCACGATGAGCGCCCCCAGCACGCGCTCACGGTCCTTTGCCTTGCTTACTTCCCGCACCGCCACCGCGTACAAGCCGAAGTCCGCCAGGATGCCGAAGAGCTGCAAGTACCCGTACGCGGTGTTGTACTGACCCGCCAGCTCCTTACTCAATCCCATCGCCACGAATTTGACGGTGACGATGGAGAGCGCGGCCATGAGCACCTGGCTCGCCACTTGCCACAATGTGGAGGAGGCGATGGCTTGCGCGTCCGTGCGTGGGGCTAGGCGGTCTCCCATGATGCCGGAGTATGGGATGACGTTTGCGAAGAGGATTCCGAAAGGGCGGGGAGCGGGGGAAGCTCGTTCATGATTGTATGGATCAATGCGGCGCATTCTTCCCTCACCTGTTGCACGGATGCAGCCGAAGCCGTGAGCGAG